>JBIIEY010000058.1:0-8967 GCA_044237595.1 Burkholderiaceae bacterium
CAATCACGGCGTGTGCGCCCAGCCAGAGCACAAATACGATGGCGCCAAACACCAGCAGTATCGCGGTCACTGTCAGAAGCGCGCGAGCACGCACGCGGTCAATCGCCGTGCCGAATGCGCGTTCGACGGCATTGCCGAACTGACGTGCTTCGTGATCTTCATGGGCAAATGCTTGCACCACAGCGATGGCATTCATACGTTCACCCGCCAGACCAGACGCATCGGCGATTCGATCTTGCGAGGCGCGCGATAGCTTTCTGACGCGTCGTCCTATCATCACAATCGGCAAAATAATAGCCAGCAGCATCACCATGATGATGAACGAGAGCTTGACGCTGGTGATGAACATCATCAGTAATCCACCGATCAGGAGCAGCACATTGCGCAGCGCCATCGAGATGCTGGTGCCCACCACGGTTTGTATCAGCGTAGTGTCGGTGGTTAGTCGCGACAGGACTTCACCTGTCTGAGTGACTTCAAAAAATTCCGGGCTTTGTCTTAGTACGTGTGCATATACAGCGCTGCGTATGTCAGCCGTCACGCGCTCACCTAGCCATGAGACCAGATAAAAGCGTGACGCCGTTGCCGCAGCCAGTACGCAGGCGACTGCAAAGAGAGCGAGGAAGTACACATTCACCTGCGCTGCTTTTTGTGTGCCTGCCGTGGTGAACCCGAGATCGATCAGCTGCCGAAATCCATAGGGAATGGCGAGTGTTGCCGAGGCTGCGATGACGAGTGCAATACCGGCTGCGATGATGCGTCGGCGATAGGGTGACAAAAAGGGCAAAAGGCCGGCGAGCGTTTTGAGTCCGCTTTTGGCTTTTGGGCGGTCGGTGTTTCGCGTCATAGTTTCAAGGCTTTCAGATAGCCGGTCATTTCAAAATAGCCTCGTCCTGCCGGCTTGCCATCGCGCTCGATCGTAACGGCGCCTTCCCAGTACACGGCGCCGGTCGACTGGCGCGAATCAAGTTCCTGATCGTCTTGCAAAGGCGTGAGGCGCCATCGTGTCTCGCCCATATCGATTTGCATGGACACCGGATAGCGGGCGCCGGTGCGCGGCGAGCGCCATTCACGCAGCGGCGTAAAGCGTATCGCATCTGCGCTCACAGCACGCAGCTTGCCATGCGCATCGCGCAGTGTCGCATGTTGCCATAGCGCCTGACCATCAGCAGTGCGTATGCGAAACGCCATGAGCGCGCTGCCATCGTCAAGATTAGCGCCGACCCAGTCCCAGCCGACTGCGCGCGGGTCCAGCAAGGTCGAGGACCACTCATGATCCAGCCAGGCGCTGCCATGTACCGTAACTGGCTTGCCATTGCGCGTGACCTGACCGCTGACTTTCAGTTGTGGTTCGCTGTAGTAGTAGCTAGCCTGTCCTGCGACTGGTCCTTTGCGTGAATAGCCTCGCTCACCCTGCAGCAGCACGGGTTGCGTTGGCGTGAGTGTCAGCGACAGCGTGAAGTCGCGTGCAGGCAAAGCGATCTGGTAGCGTCCATCGGCCTCGCGGCGCATGCTCCATTGATGCAGCTTCACATCGGTCGTGGCCTCGCTTGCGTGCGCAAGGCCGAAGCCGGCCCGCGCAATTTTCTGATCATGCACAAGTTTGCCCATGGCAGGATCCGAGAGCGCGGCATGCGCGACGATCAGCTGCTTAGGCGCGAAACGACTTGGATTGGCAGCATCATGCGCTGTCGCCGAACGAAAAAACGTCACTTGAAAACCCAGTGATTTTCCATCCGGTGTTTGCAACCAACCGGTCGCATACCACCACTCTGTGCGAAAGTTGGGATGCGCACCAAAGTCACGTGGAAAGTTTAGTGTCTGTCCGGGCGCCACCGGTGTAAACACGGGTGTGGCCGCCGACACATAAGTCGCCGCACTCAGACAAAAAATCAGGGCAAGCTGCGCGCCAAGCCTAGGCGCACATCGCAAGTAGGAAACACGCAGCAGATAGGAGAAAAACTTCACCAGTCCTCCCTGACAGAACGTACGGCGCTGCCGGCAACGGCCATGCGTCCGGAAATCAAGGCAGTCATCGCTGCCGACACGAGCAACACTGCAGCCACCGTAGCGAGCAAAGGCCAGGGCAGATGCAGACTCATGGTCCAGTGAAAGGATTGCGGATTGACGATGAACACCAGAATCAGACTGATGCAGCCACCGAGTACAAAGCCCGCAGCGATGGCCAAGCCTGCCAGCAATGCACCCTCGCCAGCGAGCAGCAGCAGGATTTGACGCCGCGCGATACCGATGTGACGCAGCATGCCGAACTCCTTGGCGCGCGACAGTGTTTGAGCAGAAAAGGTGGCTGCCACACCAAACAAGCCGATGATGATTGCCACGCCTTCGAGCAGATATGTGACAGCGAAACTGCGATCGAAAATTTTCAGGCTGATCGCACGTATCTCGCCCGGTTCGGCGAACTCCAGCGTACTTGCGAAGGGCAGTGATTCGAGTTGCGCGCGCAGTTGTGCTGCACTGGCATCGCGATGTAGCCAGAGCGCTACATCATTGATGTACAGGTCGCCTGTGAGTGCACGATAGTCTTCCAGGCGCAGCATCAAAGCACCTGATTGCCTTGCATAATCGCGCCACACACCAGCGACCGTGAATTTTTCTAGCTTGCCTTGCAGGGGCAGCTCCACCGATTGCCCCAGCTGCCAGCCATACAGATCCACCATCGCTTCGGAGATCCAGACAGGGCGCGTTACACCTTTGAGCAATTCGCCCACGATAGGTATGCTGCGATCGGGCGCATCCGCATCCAGTGCTCGCGCAATCAGTGCCACCGTTGGACGTGCGGGGTCCAAAGTAATGGGTTGATGACGCGTGGTTTCCATGCGCGCGACAGCAGGCAGATGTTCGATCTGCCGCTGTTCCTCTGCACTGATGCGACCCGCATCGCCACCATTTTGCACGCGTACATACATATCGGCCGACAGCAGATGCTGCAACCAGTCATCCACAGAGATGCGAAAGCTGGAGACCATGATGGCCATTGCAACCATTAGTGAAAAGCTGGCGAGAACACCACCGAGGGCAATCGCTGCCTGATTGGGTGCGTTGGCCAAACGCGCAAGCGCGAGGCTGCCCATCAGGCCAGACCAGCGTGGTGCCAGCGCGGAAAAAATCAACGAGGCAGCGCGTGGCATGAGTGCGATGCTGCCCACTAGCAGCAAGGCAATCGACAAATAACCAAACACAGGTAATCCGGACACCGGTGGCAGAACCGTAAACACGGCACCCAGTGCGATGGCAGTAATCGCAGGCCAGGGTACCGCGAGTGGTGCGAGCGCCAGATCTTCACTGCCGGCTTTCATGGCGGCGGCAGGTTTTGCGCGTGCGGCTTCCATCGCCGGCGACCAACTACCAAGCAGAGCCACACCTGCACCGGCACTAAAAAAAATCAGTGCCGCAATGGGACTGAAAGCCAGTGTCGGACGCACACCCGGAAAGTAACCACCGCCCAGATCGCCACCGAACATCGACAAGGCTGCTGCGGCCAGTCCATAGCCTAGTGCAATACCGAGTGCTGCGCCAAAAACACCGAGCAAGCTGCCTTCGATCAGCACTTGCGCGAGCAGTTGGCGGCGTGTGACGCCCAGCGTGCGCAAGAGCGCGAACTGCGGGCGACGTCCTAGCACAGACAAGGCTTGTGTCGAGAACACCAAAAAGGCACCCGTAAATAACGCTACCAGCGCCAGCACATTCAGGTTGACGCGATAGGCGCGCGATAGGGTGGCCGTGCGTTTGTCCTGATCTTCTGTCTCAGCGACGATGAGTGATGTCTGTGTCTGGTCCAGCTGCATCTTGAATGCGGAGCGATTTGCACCTGGTACCAGCTTGATATCGATGCGCGACAATTGTCCCAGACGCGCGAACTGCCATTGCGCGCTGCCAATGTCCATCACGGCCAGACGTTGTCCTGCGCGCGCACGCAACAGCGAGCCTGCAACGCGAAGAGATACGTGGCGTGTGCCGGCGATCACGGTGAGCGTGTCGCCGGTGCCTAGTTGCAGCCATGTCATCGCAGCGGGTGAGAGAAACACGGTATCGGCCATCAGCGTGTCAAAAGGCTTGCCTTCTTCAGGCTGGCCCATCAGATCTGGCGATATCAATGCCGACTGAAATCCATCAACACCCAATAGCTTCAGCGTGCCGCGCTGACCCGGTACGGCGAGATCCAGTTCCAGTACTGGAGCAGCGATCTCAACCTCAGGCATGGCCGCGATTTGTGCGTACAAGGTCTCATCCAGTTGCGCATTCTTGCTCCGCACCTGCAGATCCGCACTACCAGACAGGCTGCGTGCTGCTGCAGAAAATTCACTGAATGCGGCTTCGTTAACCAGATGAATGCCAAAGCCTAATGCAACGCCCAACGCAATCGCCATAATGGCCACCAACGCGCGCACCGGATGCGCTCGCCATTCACCGGCGAGTAACCAGCGCGCGAGTTGCGACATCAGCATTGCGGGAAACGATTTCATCGAGCGTGTGCTTCATCCGCGCTGATTTGCTTCAGGCCTTCGCGTGTCAGGAGCAAAATGCGGTCTGCGCTGGCGGCCGCTGCAGGTGAGTGGGTAACGATAATGCCTGAGGCTGCGCTGTGACGGATTTCATTGCGAATGAGTTGAAGAATGTCAGCAGCGGTGTCGGGATCAAGATTGCCGGTCGGTTCATCAGCCAGTAACAAACGAGGCCGATGTACCAGTGCGCGCGCAATCGCTACGCGCTGCATTTCGCCGCCCGATAACTGACGCGGGAAATCATGTTCGCGTCCTTTCAAACCCACAGCGTGCAGCATCTCGCTCGCGCGCTCAACAGGCAAGCCGTTCAAAATCAGCGGCAACGCAATGTTCTGATGCACGCTCAGATGGGGCAGCAAATGAAATGCCTGGAAAATGAAGCCCAGTTTTTCACGACGCAGCAGCGTTGCAGCGTCATCATTCATCGCATCAAGTTGAGTACCGGCGATATGCAGGCTACCGCTATCGGGTGCATCCAGACCGGCGATCAGATTGAGCAGTGTGGACTTACCCACGCCCGATTCACCCATGATCGCCACGTAGTCGCCAGCCGCGAGTTGCAGGTTGAGTTGATGCAGCACGGTACGCTGACCATAGGTTTTGGTCAGTTGTCGGCAGTCGAGAGCGAGAGGTGTGTCAGGTCCGGCAGGTGACATGGCGGTTGCTGGTGGATCAAAGCATGCCAGTGTAGCCGGGTCGGGAAGTGCGCGCAGGCCACCGCATCAGTGACCTTGAGCTTATGTCAGATCGTGACATCGATGCCAGGTTTGCCGGCACTGAGTTTACCGATCACGGCGGCTTGTGCAAAGCCTTGCGCATGGAACAGCGACAGTACCGAATCAACACTGTCTGCGGCGCAGGCGATCAGCAAGCCACCCGAAGTTTGCGGGTCGCACAGCAAGGCTTTTTGCGTCTCGCTCATGCTTTCTGCCAATGACACATCCGACCCATAGCCCGCCCAGTTGCGACCCGACGCGCCGGTGATGAAACCACTCGCAGCGAGCGCTTCTGCTTTGGCAAGAAAAGGCACTCGGCTCAATTCAATGTGTGCCCTCAGTTTGGAGCCCAACGCCATTTCACGTGCATGGCCAAGCAGACCAAAGCCGGTGACATCGGTGATCGCATGCACACCCTCAATGGCGGACAAATCTTTGCCGGGTGTATTGAGTTGCGTGGTGCTGGCGATCATTGCTGCGTAGCCCTGCGCATCCAGTGCTCCTTTTTTCAGTGCAGCGGACAGAATGCCCACACCCAGCGGTTTGCCCAGGATGAGTTTGTCGCCGGCTTTGGCATCTGCATTGCGCTTGACCCGGGAAGGATGAATGAGCCCCATGACTACCAGACCGTAAATCGGTTCAACGCAGTCAATCGTGTGACCGCCTGCAATCGGTATCCCCGCTTGCGCGCATACGGCTTCGCCGCCAGCCAGAATTTTTCCTATGGTGTCGATCGGCAGTTTATCGATCGGCATACCGACCAGTGCCAACGCCATGATGGGTGTACCGCCCATGGCATACACATCAGAGATCGCATTGGTGGCGGCGATGCGACCAAAGTCAACGGGATCATCCACAATCGGCATGAAAAAATCGGTGGTCGCAATCAGCGCTTGTTCATCATTGAGCTGATAGACCGCAGCGTCATCGGCAGTTTCTATCCCAACCAGCAGTTGCGGTGGTACCGGAAAACCCTTGCTTTGTTTAAGGATGTCGGCGAGTACGCCGGGTGCGATTTTGCAGCCACAGCCCCCGCCATGCGAAAACGAAGTGAGTCTGAGCGAACCGGTATCGGTGACCTGCATGCGATGCTCCTAGTGTTTGAAGACGTGATTATCGCGCATCGTCAACAGTATCGGATCCTGTAAATGCCACTGGCTCCCGAAGGAGCCAGTGGATTGTGCTGCTGTTTCAGTTGCATGCGCTCTTAAGACGCATTGCTGAAGGGGTGATTAGCCGCGACGCTGTTCGCCGCTTCGACCGTCGCTACGGAAAGTGCGCGAAGCACTGCCTTCCTTGCGTGGTCCATTGCCGGGTTTGCTGAAAGTGCGCTGACCCGGCTTGCTGTTGCTTGGCTTGCGGCCATCACCCGGACGCCAGCCCGGACGGCGGGGTGCTGCAGAGGCAGTGCGCTTGGGTTCGAAGCCCGCAACAACATCAACCGGAATCACTTGCTTGGTGAAGCGCTCGATACGTTTCACATGCACGCCTTCAGCATGATTGACCAGCGAGACGGCGGTGCCCTGACGACCTGCGCGACCGGTACGACCGATACGATGCACATAGTCTTCGGGGAATTTCGGCAGATCGTAGTTGAACACGTGCGTGATGCCAGGCACGTCAATGCCGCGTGCTGCGACATCAGTGGCTACCAATACGCGGACCTGACCGCGGCGCATGCCATTGAGCGTGCGGTTACGCGCGCCCTGGTTCATGTCGCCATGCAAAGCAGCTGCTGCAAAACCGGCGATGGTCAGACGGTCGGCGATGGTATCGGCGTCACGCTTGGTGGCAGTGAAAACAACGGCCTGATCCATCGACGCATCGCGCAACAGATGATCGAGCAAGCGATTTTTGTGCGACAGATCGTCTACGAAGTGCACGCGCTGATCGATGTTTTCGTGACGTGTGGAAGCGCTGGCGATTTGCACCGTCATTGGGTCACGGGTAATACGGCGAGCCATATTGCCGACCATGCCATCCAGTGTTGCCGAGAACAGCATGGTTTGACGTGTCTCTGGGGTTTTGCCGATGATGAGTTCGATATCGTCGATGAAGCCCATGTCGAGCATGCGATCAGCTTCGTCTAGCACGAGGATTTGCAGTTGCGAAAAATCGATTTTGCCGGATTCCATGTGATCGATCAGACGACCCGGCGTGGCGACCAGAATTTCAGGATTGCGCGAGAGCAGTTGCATCTGCTTCGGGTAGGGCATGCCGCCGAGGATGGAGACTGCTTGCACGCGGCGCAATCCGCGGCCGTATTTTTCGGTGGCTGTTGTGACCTGCAGCGCGAGCTCGCGGGTTGGGGTCAGCACCAGCATTTTGGGTTGAGCGGCTTTGAAGCGAGGGCGCTCGCCGCGTGAACGCGCTGATTGCGCGGCTTGATTCGGTGTTTTGCCTTGTGGCGCTTCGCCGGGTTGGTCGGTCAGCTTGTGCAGCGCAGGCAGCATGAAGGCTGCAGTTTTACCCGAGCCGGTTTGCGAGGACACCAGCAGATCGCGGCCGGCGATGGCCGCGGGGATGGCTTGTTCCTGCACGGGCGTTGGTGCAGTGTAGCCAGCCTCGCTCAGTGATTTCAAAATTTGCGGATTCAGGCCCAGTGATTCGAATGTCATTCGGTTCTTTCGTCAGATCGATGATAAGCGTCACGCCATGACTATCAGTAGCCATGAAATGACAATAAAAAGCAAAGCAAACCAGCGAAACAAACGAAATCTTGCGAAGAAGGTTTCGGCACAAAAGCTTTGCGCCGGATCGGTGCTCATTGGAGCGGCACCAGGAGGCGGGAGGGCTTTGAGGTTGAAGCTGAGGGTTGGCTAAGCAACGTTGCGCTGCGATTTGTGCAGTGCGGGGCGAATTGTACAGTAAATCGCGACGCTGAGGGATGTATCGTCAAACATCGGATAGAAGTCGCTCTGCGGGCCGGCCGCGTGATTGCGGTGTCGGCCCGCTAAGACGATGTCGATCGCCTCAGTCTTCCGATCCCATTCCGGCCACAACCTGCGAAAAGCCGCCGTCGACATAGGTAATCTCGCCCGTAATGCCGCCGGCCAGATCCGACAGCAGAAAAGCCGAGGCATTGCCCACGTCTTCAAGCGTCACGTTGCGACGCAATGGGGCGTTTTCTTTTACGAAATTAAGTATCTTGCCGAAATCCTTGATGCCGGAGGCGGCCAGTGTCTTGATCGGACCGGCGGAAATCGCGTTGACCCGCACGCCACGCTTGCCGAGCGACTCTGCCAGATAACGCACGCTGGCTTCGAGCGATGCTTTTGCCAGACCCATGGTGTTGTAGTTAGGAAGTGCGCGCATCGCGCCGAGGTAAGAGAGGGTCAGCAATGCGGCATTCGGCGAGAGAATAGGCTGCGCGGCCTTGGCCAGCGCTGGAAAGCTGTAAGCAGAGATATCATGCGCGACCCGAAAACCTTCTCGCGAGAGTCCGTCGAGGAAATCGCCCGCAATCGCTTCGCGTGGCGCGAAACCGATGGCATGAACGAGTCCGTCGAGTTGCGGCCAGGATTTGCCCAGATCAGCAAATAGTGCGGCGATTTGCTCGTCGCTGCCCACATCGCATTCGAACACCAGATCGCTGCCAAATTCTTTAGCGTAATCGGTGATGCGGTCCTTGAAGCGTTCGCCGACGTAGGTAAAGGCCAACTCGGCGCCTTCGCGCTTGCAAGCCTGGGCAATGCCGTAGGCAATCGAGCGGTTGGACAGTACGC
>JBIIEY010000354.1:0-2550 GCA_044237595.1 Burkholderiaceae bacterium
CCTTTTGCTTGCGGCGCTTGGTCTAGCGATCACCTATGGGTTGATGGGTGTGATCAACATGGCACATGGCGAGCTCATCATGATCGGCGCATATGCCACCTACGTCGTACAAATATTTTTCCGGAAATATCTCCCCGAAGCATTTAACAGTTACCTTCTCGTGGCGCTGCCAGTCGCTTTCCTTTCGTCAGCGATCGTTGGAGCCATCATTGAGCGTCTTGTGTTGAGACGCTTGTATGGTCGGCCCTTGGAGACGCTGTTGGCGACATGGGGCATCAGCCTCATGCTGATTCAGGGAACCCGGTCGCTGTTCGGTGCGCAGAATGTCGGCGTCGAGAATCCTGCATGGATGAGTGGCGGCATACAGGTTCTGCCTAATCTGACGCTGCCCCTCAATCGCGTCATCATCGTTAGCTTTGCTATTGCTGTGTTGCTCGGCATGATTTTTCTGATCACGAAGACCCGACTGGGCCTGTTCGTGCGCGGCGTTACACAGAACCGTCCGATCGCAGCCTCGATGGGCGTCAACACCGAGCGCATCGATATGCTGGCTTTTGCCCTTGGCTCTGGCATCGCGGGTCTCGCAGGCGCTGCGCTGTCTCAGATCGGAAATGTGGGCCCTGATCTTGGTCAGAACTACATCGTGGATTCTTTCCTGGTGGTCGTGCTTGGTGGTGTTGGTCAATTGGTCGGTACTGTCTACGCGGCGCTCGGCTTGGGAATTCTGAACAAGTTACTCGAGGGTCTTGCGGGCGCCGTACTGGCAAAGATCGCGGTACTCGTGATGATCGTGATTTTCATTCAGAAGCGTCCGCAAGGTATTTTTGCGTTGACTGGTCGTAGTGCTGAGGCATGAAATGAAACATTCCGATACGCCCGGTATTGTGCTGCCCTCAACTCCGCCACTGCTTTCCCGATCGGGTTGGGCCGCGTTCCTTTTGGCACTGGTCGCCGTATGCATACTGGCACCGGTGATGAATCTGTTCTTTCATCCCGATAGTCCGTTCCACATGAGTGACTACGCTGTTGCGCTCGTGGGAAAGATCATGTGCTATGCGATCTGTGCGCTTGCGATGGATCTTGTTTGGGGGATTGCTGGTGTGCTGTCACTGGGTCATGGATTGTTTTTTGCGCTGGGCGGCTACGTGATGGGCATGTATCTGATGCGCCAAATTGGCCGTGATGGTAACTACCATAGCGATTTACCAGATTTCATGGTTTTTCTCGATTGGAAAGCATTGCCATGGCATTGGGCTTTGTCGGACAGCTTTATTGCGACCATTATCCTTGTCATCGCAGTGCCAGGAATACTGGCATTCATCTTCGGGTTTTTTGCGTTTAGATCTAGGATCAAGGGTGTGTATTTTTCAATCATCACGCAAGCTATGACCTTTGCAGCCATGCTACTGTTCTTTCGCAATGAAACGGGTTTCGGTGGTAACAATGGCTTTACTGATTTCAAACGCATACTGGACATACCGATTGCAACGCAGCACATGCGCATGACTTTGTTCGTGCTGACTGGGTTAGCGCTGCTTGGATTTTTCATTCTGGCGCGCTGGTTGGTGAGCACGAAGTTCGGTCGCGTATTGCAGGCCATCCGCGATGCCGAGAGCAGAGTCATGTTTTGCGGTTATCCGACGCTCTCGTACAAGCTGGCGATATGGACCCTTTCAGCCATGATGTGCGGCGTGGCGGGCGCACTGTATGTGCCGCAGGTCGGCATTATCAACCCAAGCGAGATGAGTCCGGCGAATTCGATCGAGATCGCGATATGGACTGCAGTTGGTGGTCGTGGCACGCTGATTGGCCCGATAGCGGGGGCATTTGCTGTCAATGGCGCGAAAAGCTGGCTCACCGTTGCCGCACCATCGATCTGGCTTTATTTCCTCGGTTTGTTGTTTGTTATTGTCACGCTGTATATGCCCGGTGGTATTGCTGGCCTCTTCAAAAAATTCATCGGGGGTCATAAATGACACCGGAAATGATGAATTCTGGCCGAGAAAGACTGGCGGCTTATCGCGAAAAGATGTTGACTGAGTCAGCGGGAAACACTGCGGCCGGCGGCAATATGTCGGTGAGTCGTCCGCATAAGCCAGGCGAGCTCGATCTGTCGCACGGGCGCATACTTTATCTTGAAGATGTGAGCGTCAGCTTCGATGGTTTCAAGGCGATCAACAAGTTATCACTCGATATTGCGCCCGGTGAACTACGCTGCATTATCGGCCCTAACGGCGCTGGCAAGACCACGATGATGGATATCATCACGGGCAAGACTCGCCCGGATGAGGGTACGGTTTATTTCGGTAGCACGATCAACTTGCTGAGATATTCGGAGCCAGAGATTGCTGCCATGGGCATAGGTCGCAAATTTCAAAAGCCGACCGTATTCGAGAAGCTTAGTGTTTTTGAAAACCTCGAGCTGGCCCTGAAAACAAGCAAAGACTGGATATCCTCCGTGCGCTTCAAGCTTGATTCGGCTCAGCGGGATCGATTGGCCGATGTGCTTGAGACGATTCACCTTGCTCAGCATGTGAATCGCAATGCGGG
>JBIIEY010000355.1:0-2546 GCA_044237595.1 Burkholderiaceae bacterium
ATCAAAATGAAACGGCTGCCAGTTCAGTAGCCGCAGGTTTTTATAACCCTGAAACAGCCCACAATCCACCAGGATGCGCTGACCACCATGTTCGATCAGATACTTAGACCCGGTAACGGTACTCGCAGCACCCAGAAAGGAGAGTTTCATCGCATATCCGTCATAGATGCAGGTAAGCCATCCCGCCCAGCACCAAACCCACGCTGGCCAGCCCGAACATTGCGTATTCCATCCAGTCTCTGCGCGTGAGCAGCGCAATCGCTGCCAGCGCAATGGCGACCTGCAACATTGTGGTGGCCTGCGACCAACGATGGTGTTGATGCATTTGCGCATCCGACTGGTGATCCCAGTCCAGTGATTCTTTCTCTAGCGCCTCGGCTTTGCGCTTGATATCTTCTTTTTCGGTCTGATAGCGTTCAATCGCCGCCCGATACTTTTCTTTCGCTTCGGGCTGAGTTACCAGCACAGTACTCAGCTCAGCCAGATTCTGCTTGCTGCTTTTGGCTTGGTAATAATTCCACTGATTGGCAGCCTCGGTTTTCTTGATCGCTGCGTTGTTCTTGAACAAGCCGGCATTGGCCTGAGTGTAACCACCCATGTAGGAAAAAATAGCGCCGACGGTCGCCAGAATCGCAGTCGCCACCGCGAGCCGGGAAGACCCGTTGGTGCCATGCGCAGCGTGCTCCATCTCATGGTCATGCGGCCCGTGTACATGAAATCCTGAACCTGACATTCTGTCCTCCCTGATCTTGAAAACCGATATTGTAATTGGTCAACAAAACGTCAAAAGAAACCGTGAGTCCGGGCCGTCTCGGCCAAAATGCGTGCAAAGCTCACCAGCAAGCGGGAAATGAGCGCAACATTGACCGCCCCTATAAGCCAAGTGATATACCTCTATACGCAGACAACGCCTTGCCGGAAAGTATCCTTACTGACATGACAGCTACCCTGCCTCGTGGCCTCAATGCCGACCTTGCCCGCCAACGGCTGCACCAAGAGGGTCCGAATGAACTCGGGCTATCGCAGCGCCGCACGCTGCGCGACATCCTGCTCGAAGTCTTGCGCGAGCCTATGTTTTTGCTATTACTGGGCGCTGGCGCTATCTACTTTGCAATGGGTGACAGCCGCGAGGCGCTGATACTGCTGACCTTTGTATTCATCATCATGGGAATGACGGCATTTCAGGAGCGGCGTACCGACAATGCGCTGGCCGCGCTGCGGGATATGTCGAGCCCGCGCGCACTGGTCATCCGCAGCGGTGAGGCTCTGCGCATCGCCGGACGAGATGTGGTTCGCGAGGATGTGCTGATACTGGCCGAGGGCGACCGTATTCCTGCCGACGGCAAACTGATCGATGCCCATGAACTCGCGACCAATGAATCCATGCTCACAGGTGAATCTGAATCAGTGATGAAAAAAACCGGCGACAAGGTCTATGCCGGAACATTGGTCGTCGCAGGTCAGGGTGTCGTTCAGGTCACGGCTACCGCCAATCACACCGAAATGGGCCGCATCGGCAAGTCACTGGAGAGCATTGCCATCACGCCTTCGCCGCTGCGTGAAGAGATGGGCCGACTGACACGGCGGCTGGCGACCTTCGGTATCGCACTCTCTTGCGGACTGGTGCTGCTGTTCTGGCTACTGCGTGGAGGCTGGCTTGATGCGCTTCTGGCCGGCATTGCCTTGGCCATGTCCCTGTTGCCGCAGGAATTCGCGGTCATCATGATTATCTTCATGGCGATGGCGGCACGTCGACTAGCTGCGCAACAAGTATTGACGCGCCGTTTGAATTCGATTGAAACACTGGGCGAGACCTCGGTGCTGTGTGTCGATAAAACCGGCACCCTGACCGAGAACCGTATGCGCGTTGCCGTACTTTGCACGGACAACCGTGCCATAGACGTCGGCCTGCCCTTCTCAGCGTCTCTTTCTGCACCGCTACCCGATACCCACCTCGAACTTCTCGAGTATGCGGTACTGGCCAGCGAAATCGCCCCCCATGATCCGATGGAACAGGCATTTCATCGCATGGCAGGTGCGCATCTCTCCGATACCAATCGCCTGCATCCGGATTGGCGTCTGGCACGAGAATATGAAATCTCGCCCCAGCTGCTTGCGATGACGCATTTATGGCAGTCCGGATTTGGACTGCACGATATCGTTGCAGCCAAAGGCGCGCCCGAAGCAGTCGCAGAGCTATGCGCACTTTCCGAGATTCTGCGTGACGAGATCGCAGCACAAGCAGCCACCATGGCAGATCAGGGACTGCGTGTCCTGGGTGTCGCAAAAGCCCTCCATCTCTGCGAACATCCTTGGCCGGAACAACAACAGGCATTTGATTTCGAATGGCTGGGATTGATTGCACTGGCTGATCCGTTGCGCGAGGAAGTACCCGACGCTGTTGCGCAATGCCTGCGCGCCGGCATACGGGTGGTGATGATTACGGGCGACCATCCACGCACGGCACAGGCCATCGCCCGGCAAGCCGGTATTCAGAGTACAGGCATCATCACCGGCAGCGAGATCATCCACATGAGCCAGGATGA
>JBIIEY010000356.1:0-2535 GCA_044237595.1 Burkholderiaceae bacterium
GATGAACAAACCAGCGACGCAAAGGGCGAGCAACAGTGGGGATGCCAGAACGACACGGACATCCGTCTGCATACCCACCGACATAAAAAACAAACCCAGCAACAGGCTTTTGAAAGGCTCGATCGTCACTTCAACTTCATGACGAAACTCTGTTTCGGCCAGCAGTAACCCGGCGAGAAAGGCACCCAGTGCCATGGATAATCCTGCATACGCAGTGAGCCCTGCGGTACCGAGTGTGCAAAGCAAAATCAGCGCAACAAACGTAGCGGGTTGGTGCTGGTGTCGGTACTGATTTCCGAGGGCTTTGAACAAAGGTCGTATCACCCGCCGACCCAAAAAATAGATGAGCAAGATCACGCCGGCAGACTTCAGCGCCACGGCAATCAGCGTGAGCCACAGATGTTCGGTGTTGCCTTGAGCAAGCCCACCTGTTAGCACCAGTATGGGTACGACCGCCAGATCTTGCAGCATCAGCACAGAAAAATTCGCCTGAGCCATCGGCGTATCGAGCATATGCCGGTCGGTCATCAATTGCATCACGACTGCCGTAGAAGACAGTGCCAGCATCAGACCCAGCACAATCGCGGTCGGCGGGTCGTTGTGCAGCATCAGTGCCACCGTGCCAATCAGTAGTGCAGACAACAAGACCTGTGCCGTACCTGCTCCGAATACCCAGCGTCGCAGCATCCATAAGCGCTCTGCGGACAGCTCCAGTCCTATCGTGAACATCAGAAACAGCACACCCAGTTCACCCAACGCCACCATACCCTCGACGCGAATGAAGGTAAGGTTCTCAAGCCAGGGCAAATGTCCCACCCACAGCCACAGCCCGAACGGACCCAGTAAAACACCGATCGCCAGAAACCCCAGAATTTGGTTAATGCGCAAGCGCTGGAGCAGCGGAATCAGAATGCCCGCCAGCGCAAGAAAAATCAGCGTCTCGCGAAGGTAGGGCAGTCCGGAAAAATGTTCCGGCATCGGTTGGGAGTCCCGGGGTGGTCGGCGGATGAACTGCGTATTGGACAGCGTTTTCCGGTCAATATTCGTTCGCTGATCGTATAATCGAGCAGGTTATTGACGCACAGCAACTTCATGAATACATGACCTATTTTTTAACAGCCACGTCATCGTATTCGCCCATCTCCCGGAGCCGCCATGCAACTTGTTACCCGACTCCTGCTTAGACTTTTTGCAGTCGGCTTCTTCATGCTGATTTTTGTCGCGCTGTTCACCTTGTTTGCCGCCCGTCACGACATCGCAGACGAAGTCCGCAGCAGTCAGAGCATCGGTCAGCTGATTACCACCTTGTCCGAACTGCAGGGAAGTGATTCACTCAACCGGCAAATCGCAGCGATCGACGCCCTCAATCGGGGTGAGCGCTTGCGCCATTTCCATGTGGCTCTATTGGATGAGTCCGGTCGTCGTCTCACCCAGCCGGCCAATGATCCACACTCAGTGATGCCTGCCTTGCTCAACCGTTTTTTGGCCAGTAATGCCACGATGAGCAGTTATGCCTTGTCACTGCAACGTAGTGATGGAAATCAGGTAACACTTTTACTGGAGCCCAATCCAGAGTCAGAGATCAGCGAGTCCATCACGGGTGCCTTGCTGCAGCTGGCTTTGTTTGCCGTTCTCGGACTGATGCTGATTTTGGCGATCGGAGGCACGCTGCGTCTGGCACTTGCGCCCTTGTCCGGAATTCTGGCGGGTATTTCGCGCATCGAAGCCGGTGACTACGCAACTCGTATCGCCGCCTCAGGCACGCGCGAGCTCAATCAGATTGCGCAGGCGCTCAATCATCTGGCCGCAGCACTCACCGATCAGATTGCCAAGCAGCGCGAGCTTTTGCATCGGCTCCAGGACGTACAAGAAGAAGAAAGACGCAAACTCGCCCATGAATTGCATGATGAATTCGGGCAGCTACTGACCGCAATTCAGGTCGATGCCTCGTATCTGCTCAAACGGTCTGCTGGCCAGAGCGCACTGGAAACCTGTGCTCAAGCCATGTACGAGAACAGCAGCAGCATCCTCTCGCAATTGCGGGGTTTGCTCGCCCAGCTGCGTCCCTATGGTTTGCAAGGCGACGAAGAACATGACATCGCACTTGAGCAAGCCTTGCGTGATTTGGTGAAGCAGCGGCAGTCGCGCGGGGCTGTGGAACTCGAATGCAGACTGAACGTCAATCTCGACAACACTGCCGTTCCCCAGCGACTGGCAGTGGCAATCTACCGTATCGCGCAGGAAGCGCTGACCAATGTGATGCGACATGCGGAGGCCACGCGTGTTGATATTACGGTTGCCGTTGATGCCAGCGCGCATGCCTTGCGACTGACGGTCGCCGATGATGGCAAAGGCTTGGCAAGCACCGAACCGCAACCTACAGGCGGCCTGGGTCTGATTGGTATTCGTGAGCGCGTACTGGCCAATCAGGGGCAATTGCATTGGCACGCGGTAAACCCGCACGGCGTGCTGCTGGAGGCGATCTTCCCCTTGGACTCGAACACGATCAGTGAGGTGGTTCATGTCCACTGACAT
>JBIIEY010000059.1:0-8830 GCA_044237595.1 Burkholderiaceae bacterium
ATCGGCAGCGCCTCTGGTCCGACGCGTCGTGCCATGGCTGACTGCGCTGCGGATAATCTGATTGCTGCGCTCTCGGGTCATCGTCCACCGAATTTGCTGAACCCCGAATCATTTAAATAATAACAACCACGCTCGAGAGGGCAGGAGATACCAATGGCCGATTTCACGATTGTTCAGCAGCACAGCTTGTCCATGGAGGGAGCTCGCGCTGCCGCGCAAAAAGTGGCAGACCAGATGGAAGTCGATTATGAAATGACGCACCAGTGGATAGGTGACGTGCTTGAGTTCAAGCGCAGCGGATTTTCCGGATCACTCGCGCTTTCAGAGGGTAGTGCTCAGCTTGAGGTAGTGCTGGGTTTCATGCTTCGGGGTTTTGCGAAGAAGATCGAAGAGCAGGTAAGCAAGAATATGCACAAGGTGTTTTGCGGCGACGCCGATCAGGACGCCGCCTGACGAGCTGCTTCGGGCCTGGCGGCCCGGGTTGCGCTAGTTAGACTTCCAGCAATTCCACATCAAAAATCAGTGTCGCGTGCGGTGGTATCACGCCGCCAGCACCACGCGCACCGTAGCCAAGCGCTGAGGGAATCACCAGTCGGCGCTTGCCACCGACTTTCATGCCTTGCACGCCCTGATCCCAGCCTTGAATGACCTGGCCGGCGCCGAGTGAGAATTCAAAGGGTTCATCACGATCCACGCTGGAATCAAATTTCTCGCCGGGACTGCCATCATCGTTCTGCAGCCAGCCGGTGTAGTGAACCGAGACAAACTGGCCTGCAGCCGCTTCGGCACCATCGCCAACGTTCAGTTCTTCGTATTGCAGGCCAGAGGCCGTCATAATCAGGGACATGCTTTTTCCTTCACGGGTGGTCAACAAGAATCCGGCATTCTAGCAGCCGTGACCCTCTTATAATGTTGGCCGATCATGATGCCTTTTTTCACATCCCTCCTGCGCGCCATCGCCTCTCAGCTACACGCCCGTATGCTGCTGCTGACGCTCTTGCCCTTGCTGATAGGCCTTGTGTTGTGGGGTCTGCTCCTGTGGCAGGGACTGCAGCCACTGATAGACCAGTTGCATCAGTGGTTTTCCGATTATTCGCTGTTTAGCAGTGTTGGCGAGCGCCTGGATGCCTGGGGACTGTCAGCGATCAGAACGCTGATGGTGCCCTTGCTGGCGATGTGGCTCTTGCTGCCGCTGATGATTCTGAGTGCACTATTACTCGTCGTCTTGCTGTCCATGCCCGCTGTCGCGCGCCACGTTGTGGCAAATTTTTATCCTCAACTCGTCATGCGTCACGGTGGTTCCTTTGCAGGCAGCTTGTGGGTTTCCTTGTCATCTTTCACCGTATTCCTGATTATCTGGCTGATGACGCTGCCGCTGAATCTCGTGCCTTTGTTCGCGTTGTGCATTCAGCCCTTGCTCTGGGGTTGGCTGACCAGTCGGGTAATGGCCTATGATGCGCTGGCTGATTTTGCGGATGCTGATGAACGCCGCATGATACTGAATCAACAGCGCTGGCCTTTGCTGGCCATTGGCGTGGCGACTGGCAGTCTCGGTGCCGTCCCTGGTTTGCTGTGGCTGGGTGGCGTGGTGTCGGTGATTTTGTTTCCGCTGTTGGCAGCGTTGGCGATTTGGCTTTATTTACTGGTTTTCGTATTCAGTGGTTTGTGGTTCCAGCATTACTGTCTCGATGCGCTGGCCCGCTTGCGCAGCACACCGATGGCTGCTGATGATCCCGGTCGCATCATCGATATCAATTAAAACCTCTGAACGGGCAATCTATGAGTTTTGGCATCATCATCATTGGCGATGAAATCCTGTCGGGCAAGCGCACCGACAAGCATTTGGCGAAACTGATCGAGCTGTTGTCAGTTCGTGGTCTGAGTCTGTCGTGGGCTGAGTATCTGGGTGACGATCCCGCGCGCATTACCGAAACACTCAGGCGCACGATGGCCACGACGGATATTGTTTTTTCTTGCGGAGGCATAGGCGCTACGCCCGACGATCACACCCGTCAATGCGCTGCAGCCGCGCTCGGTGTGCCGCTGGTGCTACATCCAGAGGCTAAGGAAAAAATTCGCGAACGCATCCGCGATATGTCACTGGAATCCGGCATCGAGCCTGATTTCGACAAGCCCGACAATCTTCATCGTCTGAAGATGGGCGAATTTCCGCAGGGCGCGGAGATCATTCCGAATGCCTTCAATAAAATTCCCGGCTTCGCTGTGCGCAACGGTCGCGGTGGTGTTCATTATTTTCTGCCAGGTTTTCCGGTCATGGCTGAGCCCATGATGAATTGGGCGCTTGATACCCATCACGCCGATTTGTTTCATCAGTTCGCTTACATCGAAAAATCTGTGATCGTGCATGACGGCATCGAGTCCACACTGACACCACTGATGGAGGCGCTCGAAGCCGAATTTTTGGGTATTCGGGTTTTTAGTCTGCCGAGCGTTGGTGATGGCACACGACGCCGGCACATCGAACTCGGCGTCAAGGGTGACCCCGATGTCGTTGAAAAGGCCTATGTGCGCATGCTGGCCGGTTTGGATGCATTGAAGCAGGATTACGGCAGCAGCTGAAGCTGTCGTGCGGGTGTCAGGTCGCTGCTGGTTTTTTCTGATCGAGTAAGCCCTGAGCACGAATGAAAGCGATCACATCATCAACACCATCTCCCTTGCGCAGATTGGTGAACACAAAGGGACGATCGCCGCGCATTTTTTTTGCGTCACTGGCCATCACCTCGAGATTAGCGCCCACATGCGGTGCCAGATCGGTTTTGTTAATGATCAGCAGGTCGGAGCGCGTGATGCCGGGCCCGCCTTTGCGTGGTATTTTTTCTCCGCCAGCCACATCAATCACATAAATTGTCAGGTCTGACAATTCAGGACTGAAGGTCGCTGCCAGATTGTCACCACCGGATTCAACGAGAATCAGATCCAGTTCGGGAAAATCGGCACTCATGCGCGCGATCGCCTCGAGATTGATTGATGCATCCTCACGTATCGCCGTGTGCGGACAACCACCGGTTTCCACACCCATCAGACGTTCGGAAGGCAGCGCATCAGCGCGCAGCAGGATTTCCATGTCTTCCTTGGTATAGATATCGTTGGTGATTACGGCCATCTCGTAAGCATCTCGCATTTTTTTGCAGAGCATTTCGCACAAGGCAGTTTTTCCGGAGCCGACCGGGCCACCGATACCGACGCGCAGGGGATTTGGGTTTGTCATGATTTTTCCGTTTGAATTTCAGTGATGCATTAAGAGCCTGTCCCATTAGGTCGATGGCAAGACGGCAGTACCGCAGCCAGTACAGACGTACGGCAAGGTACTGCCAACGCCGCTAGCGGCCTAATGAGACAGGCTCTAAGAGCGATACAAGCGGCTGTACTGTACTTCATGCTGCATCGATAAAAGAGAGAGTCCCGGTGACCAGTTTGAAAGCTCATCATCGGCCAGGGTACGCGCCGTCATTGCAGCAGCTTCGATCGCCTCGGTGAGTGAGAGCAGCAGTCGCTGGCCCGCGACCTGACCGAGTGGCACCGATTTTACACAGGCAAGCACTTGATTTTCTGCCCAGGAGAACAGCGTGGCCAGCAACGCAGACTCTGCGGGCACTTGCAGTGCGACAGTCGCTGCTGCCAGTGCGGTCGGAAAGGGAATTTCTGATTGTTCTTGCAGCAAGCTCAGCAGTGCCGTGTCATCGGGGACGAGCTCGCTTAGCAGTTTGGCTAACGAATAACCCATTTGCACAGTCTCTGCGCGAAACTCGGCGCTATCGCGCGAGGCAACGAATATCGCAGTCCAGTGAGCGACGGCGTCGGCGTCGCGCGCTTCAAACGCCTGTATCAGACGCCAGGTGAGCGGCGCTTCGAAGCGCGCAACGATCTCCTCAAGCATATCCACGATCCATACGCGCGCGCTGTGCTCGTCATGCACGAATCCGCGGTCCATCGCAGTTTCAAGTCCTTGCGAATAGCTGTAGGCACCCACCGGAAGCGAAGGGCTCGCCAATTGCAGCAAATGGAGCAGAGATGCGGATTGCATGCTCAGGTCTTGTCGCTTGGCCGATGAATTTTCTGACGCAAGGGAATCGGCGCGAGGGGATGCTGCGCATATCCATCGTGATGATGATGACCGCCATAGGCCCCTGATTCAGGTTCGAAGGGTGCCTGCTCATCAGTCACGCTGGCACCTAAGCCGATCAGCATGTCTTTGAGCACCGGATCGCGGCGTATGCGCAAAAATCCATCGCCCACTTCCGCTTGCGTGTGCCGATTACCCAGATGGAAGGCGCAGCGCAGCAGTGCCTGACTGCCATCGCAGATGACGCGGCAGGTCGCTTCAGTAGCTGCCGTAATTTTGACGATACGGCCATCATCGCCCTTGAGCAAATCTCCGTGTCTGAGTACGGTGCCGCGTACGGTAAACACAGCGACTTCTTCGCCAGAGACCATCGCAGCACGCAGACGACTTTTTTCACGCAGCTCGTACGGAAGCACAAGTTCGCCATCGACCTTGTCAGTGTTAGTAACTTTGGTGTGCAGGGTAAGCATTTATTTTTTCAGAAAGTGTTCGTTGATACCATCGTCGGCCATCAAAACAGGAAATAGCGCTGCGCCATGGGCAGAATACTGGCCGGCTCACAGACGAGTAATTGGCCATCAGCACGTACTTCATAAGTTTCCGAATCGACTTCCATGTGTGGCACGTAGTCGTTGTGAATCATGTCGGATTTTCTGAGCTTGCGCATATTTTTTACGGCTGCGATGGGTTTGTTCAGTTTGAGCGTGTCGCCAATGCCAGCGTCGTAAGCCGCCTGCGATACAAAAGTGAACGACGTTCGCAAACCGCCGCCATAAGCACCGAACATCATTCGGTAATGCACAGGTTGCGGTGTGGGTATCGATGCATTCGGATCACCCATTTGGGCTGCAGCGATCATGCCGCTTTTCAGAATCATGGAGGGCTTCACGCCAAAGAAAGCCGGTTTCCATAGAACGATGTCAGCCAGCTTGCCTGCTTCCAGTGATCCCACCATATGTGACACACCGTGGGTGATGGCGGGATTGATTGTGTACTTGGCCACATAGCGTTTGGCCCGGAAGTTGTCGTTGCGTGCGCTGTCTTGTTGTAAAGCGCCGCGTTGTTCTTTCATCTTGTGCGCTGTCTGCCAGGTGCGCAGGATCACTTCACCCACCCGCCCCATGGCCTGAGAATCGGAGGACATCATCGATATCGCACCCAGATCATGCAAGATGTCTTCTGCTGCGATGGTCTCGCGTCGTATGCGTGATTCGGCGAAGGCGATATCTTCCGTGATGGCCGGGTCCAGATGGTGGCAGACCATCAGCATGTCCAGATGCTCATCGAGTGTATTGACCGTGTAAGGCCGCGTCGGGTTGGTTGACGAGGGCAGGACATTGCCCTGACCCACCGCGGCGATGATGTCCGGCGCATGACCGCCGCCCGCACCTTCGGTATGGAAGGTATGAATGGTGCGGTCTTTGAATGCTGCCAAGGTCTGTTCCAGAAAGCCGGCCTCATTGAGCGTGTCGGTGTGAATGGCAACCTGTATATCCATTTTATCGGCGACTGACAGGCAGTTATCAATCGCAGCTGGCGTGGTGCCCCAATCTTCATGCAGTTTGAGGCCGATGGCGCCAGCGCGAATTTGTTCTTCCAGCGGCAGAGGCATGCTGACATTGCCTTTGCCGAGAAATCCCAGATTCATCGGAAACGCATCAGCGGCTGCCAGCATTGCGTGAATATGCCAGGGGCCGGGTGTGCAGGTGGTAGCTGCAGTGCCTACGGCTGGCCCGGTTCCGCCGCCTATCATTGTGGTCACGCCAGACATCAGTGCTTCTTCGATTTGCTGCGGGCAGATAAAGTGAATGTGCGAATCGATACCACCCGCTGTCACGATCATGCCCTCGCCAGCGATGATTTCGGTCGCCCCGCCTATCGCAAGAGTGACATCGGGTTGTATGTCCGGATTGCCCGCCTTGCCAATACCGGCAATACGCCCTGATTTGATACCGATGTCCGCTTTCACGATACCCCAGTGATCGAGAATGACGGCATTGGTAATAACAGTGTCCATCACGTCGGCGTGCGCTCGCTGCGATTGGCCCATGCCATCGCGGATGACTTTGCCACCACCGAATTTCACTTCTTCACCGTAGGTGGTGTAATCCTTTTCAATTTCGATGAAGAGACCTGTGTCGGCCAGACGGATGCGATCGCCCGTCGTTGGGCCAAACATTTCAGCGTAGGCTTTGCGTGAAATTGTGCTCATGCTGCACCTTCTTTCAGTTTCCCCATCACTTTGCCATTGAAGCCGTATACTTTGCGCTCTCCTGCGAGCGCAACCAGCTCAATAGTGCGTTCCTGACCCGGCTCAAAACGCACGGCAGTACCGGCGGCGATATGCAGCCGCATACCATACGCAGCGGCGCGATCAAACTGCAATGCAGGATTGGTTTCGTAAAAATGAAAATGCGAGCCGACTTGTATGGGACGGTCACCACTGTTGGCCACTGTGAGCGTGATTGTCCTGCGGCCGACATTGAGCGCAATTTCGCCTTCTTCGATCAGCATTTCACCTGGAATCATGGAGTTCTCCGTTGTTTGCGCTGTTGGGTTCAGGGGATGGGATGATGAACGGTGACCAGCTTGGTTCCATCGGGAAAGGTGGCTTCGACTTGAATATCGGGAATCATCTCAGCCACGCCTTCCATGACATCTTGCCTTGTGAGTATTTGTATTCCGGCTGACATCAACTCTGCCACGGTCTTGCCATCGCGAGCACCTTCCATGATGGCCGCCGTGATCAGCGCAACTGCCTCAGGATGATTGAGTTTCAGGCCGCGTGCGCGGCGACGCTCGGCAACCAGAGCCGCCGTAAAAATCAGGAGCTTGTCTTTTTCGCGGGGTGTCAGATCCATGGTCTTTCCTCATCAGTGGTGCAGTGATTTTGCTTGAATGTCAGGTGTTCCAGATTCGGGGTATGACGGCGTCACGCTCAAGCAAGGCGGGGCGCAGTACTTGCCACGCCGCGAGCATGACTCGCCGTGCAACTTCGCTGCTGTTGCCGAGATAGCGCGCGATGATCACGGATTTCATGTGTGTCACGCCGAATTGTCCGTGGTCATCGCTGCTAGCTGCGCACTGTTCACGCACCGCGGTCAGTAAAGCGGCGCTGCTCGCGCCACCCACCGCAATCAGACTTGCACAGACACTGTAACCACCCAGTCCCAGCGGGCTTTGCATCTGTCGACTGCCAGCGGCGAGTGCGCCTTGTTCCAGCCAGAGCGGTTTGCCTTCTCTCCGTATCATCATGGATTGTTGCACATGTCCTTGTTCGAATGTTTCGCCGGCAGCCTTGCGTCCGAAGCATAAAATCTCGCAGCCGAGATATCTCGCATCGGCACCGAGATCAATGATGGTATCGAATACGACATCGGCTGCATTAAAGAGGATCGTTTCCTGTGGAAGCCATTCCAGCGCAGCGCCGTCAGCAACGCGAATACGCAATCGCTGTCGTGAGCGATGACCATTGGCGCGGTACCATTTCGCTGCACCCGGTGTTGACAAAAAAGCGCGCGCTCTCGGACCCGTATCGACTTGTATATGTAATTCGTCGCCACCCACGACGCCACCCGGCGGATGAATGATGATGGCATGGCAGGTGGAGGGATGTTCGGGATAGAGTGGCTTTTGTACACGCAGGGGGCCGGTATGTTCTCGGCGTATCAGTCGGGTCGTGTCGCCATCGCGCTCGAATCCCAAGTCGAGCGTGGCCAGCCAGTGACCGCTGTCCGAGGTCAAGCTTGGGCTGCTTGCAGTTGGCGCTGCTGGATCGGCTACATGTCTCATTGCTACTCGCCGCGTGGCAGAGGTTTCAATTTTGTTCAGTGTTTTGGTCAAGGCTTCTCATGTCCAGAGTTTACAGCGCATGGAGTGCTGTAGCAGCTTTGATGTCATCGTTGCGTCTGCAATGAGGTCCATTCGCAATAAAGAGCGCCCTTTCACTGGTAGGCGCAGGGCGGTGGTGAGCAGATTTGGTGCGGGACGCACCAATGGGCGGATCAGATGTGGCCGCGAGTACGACGAACAGTCGCTAAAATCATCTTCATTGCGTACAGAATGATCAGTGTCCCGATCAAATCGCCGGTGAACATCGCGGTAAACCCGGTCAGTATGTCGGTGTTTACGGATCTGAGCGTGTACCAAATCGAGTGCAGGAGAGCGCTCATGAATGCATAAGCTAGGCAGAGTAGCGCCAGTTTTGCTGCATTGAGTTTTTCCAGCGTTGCGGGCATGCCATTGATGAGCGCCAGTCGGTACACCAGATAAGGCGCACCCGCCGAGATGCAGGCTGATACCAGATTGGTAACTAAACCCATTTCGCCATAGGCTTGAATGGAGATAATTACGGAGGCAATCAGCAAGCCGATTGCGCCTTCCACACCAAGCAGCAAGGTGCAGAGCAGACGTACACCAGCAGGGAGGAAGATCCAGTTGGCGCCACTGTGCAGCTCGAGCGCATTGAATAACGCCATGTTCAGGTGGAAGCACCCGAAATAGAGGGTGGCCGAGATAAGAACGGAGATCAGCTGCAATCTAAACATTTTCTGGACAGCTGACGATGTATTGTTGATTGAATCACTGCTCGATTATATCGAAAGCCTATAGAGAAATTTCAAAATTGCGGATGAATTTGTTACCAAGTGTTTCGCTGCTTTGCGCTGACTCCGAGATGCAATCGGCGCTTGAAAAAAAGGCCTGATGTAGCCAGGCCATTTCCTCATGCTTTTTTTTCCGACTTAT
>JBIIEY010000358.1:0-2524 GCA_044237595.1 Burkholderiaceae bacterium
GAGCGCACCGCCGCATACTCGTAACGCTGCAAGCCCTCATCGTAGCGTTTGGCCTCGTATTCTTCATTACTGAAATATTTTACAGTTTCGTAATTAAGCAATGAATCAATCGCGCGAGTGTTCGCTTTCGAATCCAATTCATTCATCGTACGACGGAAATGGGTGCGCCATTCCGTAACCAATACGGTGAAGACCACATAGGTCACAAGCGCAACGAGCGTAATTACTGAAAACCAGAGGTCATACTGCAGCGCCAGATAACCAAGTACCAGCGTGATTTCGATGGCGGTCGGCAGTATGCTGAACAGGGTGTAAGACACCAGCGAAGAAATGCCGCGCGTGCCACGTTCAATGTCGCGGGTGATGCCGCCGGTCTGACGGTTGAGGTGAAAACGCAGCGATAGCGCATGCAGATGACGAAAGACTTTGAGCGCGACTGTGCGAACTGCACGCTGGGTCACTTTTGCAAAAAAAAATTCGCGCAGTTCGGTGAATACGGTAGTGGAGAGGCGCAGCAAGCCGTAAACAAGCAGCAACCCGGCAGGCAGTATGAGCAAGGATGCCGGTTTCTCTGGCGTGATGGTCAGACCATCAATGAGCTCTTTGAGAACCAGCGGCACCGCCACGTTCGCAACTTTGGCGAAGACCAGACACAGCAGGGCAAAGATCACGCGCCATTTGTAAGCCCAAAGATAAGGCAGCAAGGTCTTGAGCGTGCCCCAGTCATTGCGCGTGCTCTGATTGGCGGGCGCATCAGCGGGCGGGCGGGCATGGTGGCGCATGATGGTTGTGGATTCTGCCGGATGAGGATGGGAGTGCACTTGCTTGCGTTATGCTTGCGTAATCGAGGATTGTAGCGTTTATGACGGATCAACACAGGGAACAAGGATGAGTGCAACTGAAAACTCCAGCCTGCCGGAGGGCATGCCGACACTACGGGTGATGCCCATGCCCGCAGACGCCAATATTCATGGTGATGTGTTTGGCGGCTGGATCATGGCGCAAGTCGATATCGCCGGTGCATTGCCTGCGGTGCGACGTGCCAATGGACGGGTGGGTACCGTGGCGGTGAATTCTTTTGTTTTCAAGCAGCCGGTGTTCGTTGGCGATCTGTTGTCGTTTTACGCGAAGATCGTGAAAACCGGCAACACCTCCATTACCGTCAATGTCGAGGTGTATGCCGAGAGAAACCGATTGCAAGCCGAGGTAGTGAAAGTCACTGAAGCGACGCTGACCTATGTCGCCACGGACGACAATCGTCGACCGCGGCCTTTGCCTCCGTTACCTTGATAAACCGAGCGCTTAGGCGGCCTTGCTGTCGCGCAGCTCACGGCGCAAGATTTTGCCCACATTAGTCTTGGGCAGCTCGTTGCGAAACTCGATATGCTTGGGCCGCTTGTAGCCAGTGAGCTGCTCATGGCAGTACGCCATGAGACTTTCGGCAGTGAGATCAGGATCACGACGCACGACAAAAAGTTTGACTGCTTCACCTGAGCCGGGATCCGGCACACCCACGACCGCGCATTCAAGCACACCGGGATGCATGGCGACGACACCTTCTACCTCGTTGGGGTAGACGTTGAATCCGGAGACGAGCACCATGTCTTTCTTTCGGTCGACAATGCTGACATAACCGCGCTCATCCATGAAACCGATATCACCTGAGCGAAAAAATCCGTCGGCAGTCATGACACGCGCAGTTTCTTCCGGACGCTGCCAGTAGCCTTCCATGACCTGCGGCCCGCGAATCGCAATTTCACCTACGGCGCCGGTTGCCAGTGCATTACCGTCATCGTCAAGGATGGCGATTTCGGTGGATGAGATAGGCAAGCCTATGGTGCCGGTGAATTCGGACGAATCTGCAGGATTGGCGGTGGCAACGGGTGCAGTTTCGGAGAGGCCATAACCTTCGACGATGCTTTTACCCGTAACTTGCTGCCAGCGATCATTCACCGCGCGCTGCACAGCCATGCCACCACCATTGCACAACTTCAGTCCAGAAAAATCAAGCCTGGCAAACTCAGGATTATTGAGCAGGCCGTTGTAAAGCGTATTCACGGCCGGGAACAAATTGAATTTGTGCTTTGACAGTGTCTTGACCAGTCCGGGAATATCACGCGGATTGGGAATCAGGATATTCATGCCGCCCAAACGAGTACCCATCAGACAGCAGACGGTGAGCGCGAAGATATGATACAGCGGCAAAGCACAGACAAAATTCAGTGCCTCCACGCGAGGGGGCTTGTCCATTGCGGGCTGCAGCCAAACCTCGTTTTGCAGAAGATTGGCAATGACATTGCGATGACTGAGCGTCGCACCTTTGGAAACACCGGTGGTACCACCGGTGTATTGCAGGAAGGCGACGCTGTCATGATCAAGCTCAACCGCACGCAGTACGAGAGAGGCACCTTCACTCAGCGCGCGGTTAAAACGCACGGCATTGGGCAAAGAAAATTCAGGCACCATTTTTTTGACCGTGCGGACTACAAAATTGACGATGCCACCTTTGATGCTACCCAGCAGA
>JBIIEY010000357.1:0-2524 GCA_044237595.1 Burkholderiaceae bacterium
GCTGATCATTGATGAAGTCAAGACAGGATTTCGCGTCGCCAAAGGTGGTGCGCAGGCTTTGTATGGCATCTATGCTGATCTGACGACTTATGCCAAGGCCATGGGTAATGGTTATCCGGTGGCGGCCTTTGGTGGGCGTGCCGAGGTCATGGATGTGGTGGGTTCGAACAAGGGTGGGGTAGTACATGGCGGCACCTATACCGCCAATCTGGTCGCGCTGTCGGCAGCGCACGCGACGCTGAATATTCTGGATCAAACGGATGCGCTGGCGACGATTAATCGGGTTGGTGACGAGATTCGTTCGTTGTTGGGCCGAGTGTTTACGGCAGCAGGCGTTGAGCATGCTTTTGCCGGGCCACCGGCGATGCTGGGCATCCATTTCACGCCTGATGTACCACAGAGTTATCGCGACTGGCGCATAACCAATAGCGATCTCTATCGTGATTTTGCGTGGAAGCTGATTGATTACGGTGTCATGCTCGAGCCGGATTCGCGCGAGCCTTGGTTCTTGTGCGAAGCCCACGCCGATGTTGACCTCGGCTGGCTGGAAGAGGTAGCAACACGCGCCATGCGTGAAGCCTGTGAGGCATCAGCACGGCAAAGTCGCTGAGCAATCAGGCAGATAAATCTACCAGCACACCGAAATCATCCCGCGTCGAGTGTCGCGGTGCTGTGACTGGCATGGTCGATGCCGGCTTTGCAAAAATCATCTGGTTCTGGCCGTAGATTTCTTCAATCACCCGCTGGGCGCCTGAGAGATTGCCGCTGGCGAGTGCGTGGCCGACTCGCTGAAAATAGCTGTCAGCGAGCGCCGGATTGAAATCCACTAGGTCTTGATAGCAGGCGCGTGCGTCCAGCAGATTTCCCACTTTAAGCGCTGCGATCAGTGCCTTGAGCTTCTCCTGATGCTGACTACGCCGGCTTCCACCCGGTCTGCCATTTCCGGAGTGCCGTGAGCCTATGGAATCAATTTCCCGCCCGAGTTCGATACCCATGATATTGCTCCTTTGCTAATGTAGCTTTGCTTCCCCTTTCTTTGCCGGTTATCTTGAATATCGACAGATTTGCCGCTTTCTGCAGCTGCCGCGGCTTTTCAAATCTCCTTATGGGCAATATTTTTCTCGTATGTGACCAATAAATCTTCATTTATTTCAATAAGTTAAGGTATTGGTATTGCATTTATTGAAATGAGTGACGATTTTTTGACAATCATTTGGCCTGTTTATTGCTTGTATAGGTGCAAGGCCGGTTCGTGCTGTCTGAACAAGCGCACCGGCATCGATTGGACAAGGCAATAAAGGAGAGAACACATGAATCAGGCAATGACGCAGTCGGGTAACTTTGTTTATCCTGAACTACCCAGACAAACCATCAAGTCCCGGCGCGCGACCTCAGGCAGCGTGCAAGACATTTGGCGCCAGCACGGCTGGGTGCCGCCCACTGAGTATCAGAAAGATTTTCGGTCATCGCTGAGAACGACCGCGCATCTGGTACCGCAGATGTATTGATTGTCTCCCCTTGTCTTCTCCCCCGAAGGCATAGGATTAGCCCGCTCTTGCAGCGGGCTTTTTTTGTGCCTACGACTTTCAACCGTGCGTTCATCTGCTGATGCGGAAATAAAGCCATGCTAGACTGGTTTCCATGAGCAAGATGACATCAGCATCAATCGATCCCCTCACCGCGAATGCGGCTCAGGTATTCCTTGAGCGGATAGCGAGGCAATTTCCCGTGGATCACGTAATTCTCTACGGTAGCCGCGCCCGGCATACCCACCGTCCGGATAGCGATGCAGATCTTGCCATTATCATGAAGGAGCAGACTGGCAATAGGTCCGAGATGGCTATCGCCATGGCGGGAATCGCATTCGACGTGTTGCTTGATACCGGCGTTCTGGTGCAGGCCCTGCCTTTATCGCGCGAGGAGCTGGCGCATCCGGAGCAGTTCAGCAATCCGGCTTTGATCGACAATATTCGCTGCGAGGGTATTCGGCTGTGAGTTCAGCGCTCACTCCTGCAAAATATATCGACAAGGCAGAGCGAGCTCTTCAAGCTGCTCGTTTACTTGACGCAGCGGGAGAGGTCGAGGGAGCATGCAAACGAGCGTATTACGCAATGTACGACGCTGCACATGCTGCACTTTTGTTTGCAAACAAAGCCGGCTATAACGTAACAAAGACGCACAGCGGCCTCATTTCTGCCTTCGGCTTACACATCGTCTCGACTAACAAGATCCCGCGTGAGTTGGGCCGCACATTCAATGAAGTCGAACAATTGCGCCAGCTAGCAGACTATACCGGCGAGTAGATTACGCACGAACAGGCTTCGCATGCAGTAAAGAAAGCGGAGATCTTTGTAGTGGCTATTCGTGGGATGTTGTCTCTGGACGACTGAAGCCATGAAACATCCTAGGTCCAAGTAATCTCAACTTTACCAGTGAGCACCGAAGTATATGCGTCGCCAATATCACCTCCGAAAAAGCGAACGAGGGCTACTGGCTTGGGACGTCCACCGGCTCATCGAGCTGA
>JBIIEY010000060.1:0-8820 GCA_044237595.1 Burkholderiaceae bacterium
GGCGTGCGATACCCTGTGCGGGTCCCAGCAAACAGGGTGCCAGATAAACCAGCATCTCATCGACCAAGCCCATGCGCAGCAGCGAGCCGTTAAGCTTGTAACCAGCTTCAACATGCAGCTCATTGATCTGCCGCTGGCCCAGCAACTGCATGAGCGCGGTCAAATCAACTTTGACACCCTCGGTTGGCAGAACAATCACCTCTGCGCCTGCGTCGCGCAAGCGACTGGCTCGTTCGGGATGCGCATCGGTGGTAATCACCCAGGTACCACCACCCGCCAGTACCTGTGCCCCAGTATCCATATCCAGCTGACTGTCGACCACAATACGCTGCGGCTGACGCGGGGTGGGAACGGCACGTACATTGAGCTGAGGATTGTCCTGCTGTACGGTGCCGATGCCCGTCAGAATTGCGCAAGCACGCGCGCGCCATGCATGCCCGTCATCGCGCGCAGCCGAAGAAGTAATCCACTGACTTTGACCATTCATCAGCGCCGTGCCACCGTCGAGGCTGGCGGCGATCTTCAACCTTATCCAGGGACGTCCGTGCTGCATGCGGTGAAAAAAACCAATATTCATTTCGCGCGCCTCAGTCGCCAGAACACCGGTGTCGACCACAATGCCCGCTGCACGCAATTGCGCGATGCCCTTGCCAGCCACTAGCGGATTCGGATCTTCAATAGCGGCGACTACTCGCCCCACACCCGCAGTGATCAACGCTTCAGTACAAGGTGGCGTGCGACCGTGATGGCTGCAGGGTTCGAGCGTCACATAGGCTGTCGCGCCACGCACATCGATACCCCGCGAGGCAGCATCGCGCAGCGCATCGACCTCGGCATGCGCTTCACCGGCACGCTGGGTATGACCGCTGGCGATGATCTGGCCATCGCGAACGATCACACAGCCCACGCGAGGATTTGGGCTGGTCAGGAACATGCCTTTGGCTGCCTGGTCGAGCGCAGCGCGCATGGCATCGGTGTCGTTGGATAAATGCACGGCTTGATTAAAGGCGGAAACAGACCGCCATTCTAACAAGCCGATCCTGCCCGCACCGGATCACAGCTGCGTACACGCCCCAGAAAGCTGATGATGATCTTCCTTTGCTCATTACCTATTGTGAAAATCAGCGAACCTATCTGCGGCACGGTACTACTGCCGGCACTGCGCGGGCGGCCGCTGGGATCAAAGGCCAGATAGGGTTTCGGATCCCGGAGTCGCGCATCAATGCGCAAACCTGACGGTGGCGTCGGGCCGGTGTGCAACACTGTGTCACCCCCGTTGGCCAATTGATTGCTATCGGCATCGATCAATACCTGCCAGCCGGTAGCCCAGTTTTTATCCCGCATCGGCACCAAATCCACTCTCAAGTGTCGGCGTATCGCTTCTGTACGCGAGAGGTTTATCGCTTCCTGAAAATGCGCCACCATGGTCACCACGCGCAGACGATCTAGCATGGGAGCGAAATTTGGTAATGCCATCGAGGCGAGTGCCGACAGAATGCCCATTGTGATCAGCAATTCCATCAGCCCGATGCCCGAACGCCTTTGAGTTGGAAAACGCATAATCTCAACTTGTGTGGAGTATCCGCCATGCCAGCCGCCGCACCTGAGGAATGCAGTCCGTGTCAACTTGATCAGAGGTTTGCCCATCATTCTGCACAGGGATCTTCGTGCCATCTTGTGTGCCGTTTTGCATATCGTTCGGCTGATCTTTTGTACTATCATTTTTTTCGACGATGCAGGCCTGCGTTTCAAACTCTGCCTGCAACACCACCATGGTCGCTTGGCTAAGCCCCCTCCCCTTGGCGGTCACGCGATATCGATGTGAAGATGAGTCCTCGGGTTGTATCGTATCGGCGCTGGCTGACTGGGGAAGCATTTCAAGAACATATTCCGGTACAGAGCATGACTGCATATAACCACCTTGGGCGAAGTACGCACCTGTAATGTCGCCGAGGTGATGTACACCTTGAGCTTGCTCAGGCGTCAAATTTTTCGGGATCATCGACAGCGTGGTTGCAGCATCGTGCAAAGCGGCCTCTGCCGCCTGCTGAGCCAGCAAACGATCGATGGTGCTGTAAGTGAGGCTGACATCATCTTGAAGCGAACGCAGCGAAGCGCTTGCCAGCATCGCCACGCCCAGCAAGACCAGAGAACACGCAAGCAGGGTCATGCCTGAATGCAGAGCAACAGATCGCACAAGATGGTATCTCACGGCACTTTCTCCGGCTTGTGTAGAAAAATGACGGACTCGACATGACGACGTGCACGCGTGCGGACCGATGGCGCGAGATCGTCTGGAGAGATACGCGTACCCGGATCTGCTTTTGCGTTCGCAGTGACATAGTCATCACCAAATAAAGCGAAGCCTTTAAGCGCTGAGGGCCGGTTATTACCTGTAGTGGAGCGCAGTACCAGCGCGACATGAACTGCGACAACGCTGCGCCAAAAAGAGGGATCACTCGCAGGCTTGGCCTTATCTTTCTTCGCAATTACCGAAGCGCTGAGGTATTGATTGGGCAAGCTGTCCCCATCAGTATCCAATCCATAAAGCACCTGAAAAAATTCGACGCCCGAAAGAATGGTCTGGGAATCCCATTTTTGCTGGCCACGATATCTGCATTGCAGGTCAGGTTCGCCGTCAACGCCAGACACAATGTGAAAGAACACCCAGCTTGATTCGGGCGACTGGGATGATCCGCCAGGCACAACAAAGCCGGCACAGTTGATGGCATCGCCGTCGACTGAGTGCAAGTTGACTGCCATCACATCAGTCCCGTTGATCATCGCAGCACTGGATGTGCCTATAGAGGCGGCATCACTGTCCATGCGTGCATTATCCAAACCTTGCACTGAGCCATCTGAAAGCTTGAAAGGCGAAATTTCTGACGATGGGCTCAATGAAGCCAATGCTTCGGCTTGGGCAGCTTGCTGCAAGGTGCGGCCGATGATCTCCAGTGCAAATGCCGCACTATCTTCGAGCAATGCCGCCTGATGGTGATGCTGGAAATTTTCGCGAGCGACTTGTAGCAGTGAAACCGATGTGAGCAGCACACTACAGGACATCGTCATCGCCACCATCAGACCGATCATGCTCACAGGCTAACCTAGCGCGAGCACGAACCGAGGGGGAAATTCGCGGCCAGCACCCTCTTGAGGCCAGCCAATTTTTATTACACGCGTCGTAGCAGACGAACCGCTGCTATTACACGACCAATGATCTGATGCCTGACCGATCAAGGTATTGTCCTGACAAACCACGACGCGCGCGTACGGCACCTTGATCAATAGCCGACGTCGCCAATGGTGCAAATAAAAAAGAGCGGCAGCTTGAGCGTGACAAGGATCGCTGAAACAAGCTGACACAGAATCTGCCTGATTAATCAGATCAAAGGGGTTCTCCGTATCTGGGGCGAGCACTTTCATACCTCCTTGCCGCACCCAACCCGACAACTCGACCGCAAGACGAAAGGCCACCGAGAAATGGGCGTTGCTTGCCGCCTGCAGGCGGGTCTTTGTCATCGTCGAGATCAGCGCACTCGCGCTGAGGGACACAAGTAATAAAGCAATCATCACCTCTGGCAGCGAGAATCCCTTGTATTGCATCGAACCTCGACGACGCCAGTGTGAGCAAGTGACGACACTTGCAATTTTTTTCGTTATTGAATTTAAACAATTGTTAATCATTTTGGCGCTGAGCAGTATCAACAGTCGAATACTGAAGTCATGCTGCCATTGTGACCTGCAGAGTTATTCCGCAGCTAATAAAGGAAAACAAACCGAGAACGAATGGACGACTGATGCAATCCATTCTTTGGAAGCAAGATAGGTAGGCGATAATGCGCGCTAAGGCGCACACCCGAATGAACTATTTTGGGAAATTGAACTAGCAAGCAAGCTCTGAAAAAACAGAACAGCAGACTTTAATAATCAGGAAAAAGCAGGCACTTGATGCAGCAGACTCCTGCGTCACGACGTCGCGCGGGCGCGCAAGTCTCGAGGATTAGTTCGATTTATCTCTAATGCTTGTCAGAATTTTTTGCAGCTTTAGGATCGAGATCAACTTCATTAATGGCATCTCGAAATTCGGCGATATCCTCGAAACTTCGGTAGACAGAGGCAAACCGGATGTAGGCAATCTTGTCGAGCCGCTTCAGTTCACGCATGACCAACTCGCCGATCTGTCCTGAGAGAATTTCTCGCTCACCTGAGGAGCGTAGTTTTTCTTCAATACGTTGCATGGCTGCATCCACCGCATCAGCAGAGACAGGACGCTTGCGCAGCGCCAGCATCAGACTACCGCGCAGCTTGGATGATTCGAACTCGGTGCGACTGCCATTTTTCTTGACGATGACAGGCATCGCAAGCTCAATACGCTCATAGGTCGTGAAGCGCTTGTCACAATGACTGCAGCGGCGGCGCCGACGTGTGATGTCGCCTTCCTCCGAGGTACGCGTATCAATAACCTGCGTGTCTTCGTGATGGCAGAAAGGACAATGCATGCGGCAATCTCCTTTCTGCGAATCGACTTAAGCCTGATAAACAGGAAATTTATCGGTCAGCTCTTTGACACCCGCCTTGACGCACTCGATATTCGCTGCATCGTGGGGGTTATCAAGTACGTCAGCAATCAAGTGACCCACCCGCGTGGCTTCTGCCTCACCAAAACCGCGCGTTGTCATTGCGGGCGAACCCAAACGAATACCACTGGTGATCATTGCTTTTTCGGGGTCATTCGGAATGCCGTTCTTATTGCAGGTAATGTGGGCAGAGCCGAGGACGGCCTCAGCTTCCTTGCCCGTCATTTTCTTGGCGCGCAAATCGACCAGCATCACATGAGATTCAGTGCGGCCGCTGACGATACGCAAACCGCGCTCGATCAGGGCTTTGGCAAGCGCATCCGCATTATTGAGCACTTGCTGCTGATAGATTTTGAAAGACGGCTGCAGTGCCTCCTGGAAGGCGACTGCCTTGGCTGCGATGACATGCATCAGCGGGCCGCCCTGCAAGCCTGGAAAAATCGCGCTGTTGATTTTCTTGGCGATGTCTTCGTTGTTCATCAGGATGATGCCGCCGCGTGGACCGCGCAGGCTCTTGTGCGTGGTTGACGTCACCACATCCGCATGCGGCACCGGATTGGGATACACGCCACCAGCAATCAGACCGGAGTAGTGCGCCATATCCACCAGAAAATATGCACCCACATCTTTGGCGACTTTGGCAAAACGGGCCCAGTCGATTTTCAGTGCATACGCCGATGCCCCTGCAATGATGAGTTTGGGTTTGTGCTCGCGGGCGGTGCGCTCCATGGCATCGTAATCAATCTCTTCTTTGTCGTTCAAACCGTAGCTGACGACGTTGAACCATTTGCCGCTCATGTTCAGGTGCATGCCGTGCGTTAGGTGTCCGCCTTCGGCGAGCGACATGCCCATGATGGTGTCGCCGGGGTTCAGCAAGGCGAGGAACACTGCCTGATTCGCCTGCGAACCCGAGTTGGCCTGTACGTTGGCGAAATTTGCGCCATAGAGTTCTTTGAGTCGATCGATACACAGCTGCTCGACGATATCGACATACTCGCAGCCACCGTAGTAGCGCTTGCCGGGATAACCCTCGGCATATTTATTCGTGAGTACCGAACCCTGCGCCTGCATGACTGCAGGGCTGGTGTAATTTTCAGAAGCAATTAATTCAATATGATCTTCCTGACGAGTCGCCTCCTGCTGTATTGCGGCCCATAGCGCTGGGTCGCTCTGCGACAGATCCAATTGATCCGGAAACGCGCAACTGGCGGGGCTGACTCGTGTGAGCATGTTGATTCTCCTGTTGGGATCGGGGTGCGAGCAAAAGCGCCGTTCGCAAGGGTAAAAAGGCGCCTTCACAAGCCGCCAATACTATTCAGACGCCAACTGTACTGATGAGTCTACTTAAGGAAAAATAAATATTTCTTTACTGTAAGTTCAGAATATCTGAACAATAGCCTGCAGCGAACGGCGGTCCGACATAGATTGCACCGCGCGAGGGCTCACTACGATGAAAAGCGGCATTGGTGCTGCGTTTCGGAAGCGGCGAGATAGCGATTGGACAACACCCCGGTTGTCAGCCAAGACAGGTTGGCCTGCCCTACCCCGCGGGAGCCAGGAAAATAAAGATTGGGTCATCTTGGCTGCGAGGGCTCCAACCCCTAACCTGGCGGCCTTGTTCAGTCGATGACCCGAATCAGCCGCCGACCCAGATTTTCGCCACGATAGAGCCCGGCGATCGCATCCGGCGCATGACCAATACCGTCGAGAAGCTCCTCTTCGTATTGAATCAGTCCGCGACGCACCCACTCGGCCAGATCCGCGCGCGCGGCGGCATAGTGGTCCCGGTGATCAAGAATCACGAAGCCCTGCATACGAGCCCGCTTGACCAGCAGCTGGCGTTCCACTCTGGGGCCGAGTGGCGTGGGATTCCAGTTGGCGATCGAGGCAGTGCCACAAATGATCACGCGCGCGCCCACGTTCAGATGCTGCATCACTGCATCGCTGATGCTGCCCGAGGTATTGTCGAAATAGATGTCCACGCCATTCAGACAAGCCGCCGCCAACTGTTCGGCAAAATCCTCACCTTTGTAATCCACCGCGCCATCGTACTGAAAGCGGTCGACGCACAACTGACGCTTGACCTCACCCCCTGTGATAGCGACAGTGCGGCAACCATGAATCCGTGCAATCTGACCCACACAAGAACCCACCGCACCTGCGCCTGTTGAGACCAGCACGGTCTCGCCTGATTTGGGCTCTCCAATGCGCATGAGTCCGTAGTGCGCGGTAATGCCGTTAATACCGAGCACACCGAGCGAGGTCGACAAAGGCAGATCGGCCTGATCAACGCGGTAATCAATCGTGCTCACATCGACCGCTGCGTAATCCTGCCAGCCGAACATGCCAGTCACCCGCGTGCCAACCGGCCACTGCGGGTCTTCGGAGGCGATGATTTCGCCGGCAGCAAAAGAACGCATGACCTCACCGATGCCGACGGGTTGCGAGTAATTGGCCAATGCATTGACCCAGCCGCGCATGGCCGGCTCGACAGCGAGAAAGTGATTACGGATCAGCACCTGGCCCGGCTTCGGTTCCGGGATGGCGGTCTCCACAATACGAAAGTGTTCGGCTTGAGGAACGCCTTCGGGACGGCTGGAGAGAATCACCTGACGGTTCATGAGAGTGGACATGATTTTATTGTTTAGTTTTTAACGATATGACACGAGATCTGCAGCGCAAGGTAACAGAGATCCGCTCCAACCCCGTCAGTCGAGTGTGCGATGGTAAGATCAAAACGCCTGAGAGTGAGACAGCAAACACCTCCTACACAGGCAAGAATAGCAAAGCGCGCTCACCGTAGCGAAACACGCTCTGCTTTTGCGATCAACCATCAACAGAGACAAGCTCATGAATTCCAATCGCGTCGCACTGGTTACCGGCGGAGGCACCGGCATAGGCAAGGCTGCTGCAAAGGCTTTACTGCAAGCGGGCTATCAGGTCGTAATCACCGGCCGCAATCTCGACAAGCTCCAGGCAGCACTCAAGGACATCGGAGGCACTGATACCAATACCTTGGCGGTCGCCAGTGATGTCGGTGATCCCGACAGTGTCAAACAGTTGTTTGCCAGCCTGAAAGCAAAATTCGGCCGCATTGATGTGCTGTTTAATAACGCCGGCACCGCATCTCCGCCTGTACCGATGGAAGAGCTGAGCTATGCGCAGTGGATGAACGTCGTGAATGCCAATCTGACCGGTTCTTTTTTATGTGCACAAGAAGCGATGCGCATGATGAAAGCACAGTCACCTAAAGGGGGGCGCATCATTAATAATGGCTCGATTTCAGCCAACACGCCACGACCTTTTTCTGCGCCCTACACCGCCACCAAGCATGCGATTACCGGGTTGACCAAGTCGATTGCACTCGATGGCCGCGCCGATCGCATCGCTTGCAGTCAGATCGACATCGGCAATGCTGCTACCGAGATGACGCAGGTCATCAGCAAAGGCGTGATTCAGGCGGATGGATCACTCAAGGCGGAACCGACGATGGATGTCGAGCACGTTGGTGAAGCGGTGGTGCAAATCGCCAATCTGCCGTTGGAGAGTAACATCCTGTTCATGACCATCATGGCGACAAACATGCCTTATGTAGGGCGCGGATAGTCTAAAACTACGTGCTGCAGTCAGCGCGATGCAGCACGGCAGGACCGCGTCCAGATCGTGCCGGGTGCAGCAGTCCGGCACTGCTTGGTGTGCAACGGTCAGAACAGTGACACGCCTCTGAGCGCAAGCCCCACCAGTGCACCAAACCACAAACCGGCCAGCGCAACAAAGGCAATACCAAAACCCGGACCACGGCGCACAGGATTCGTCAGATAGGCCTGTGCGTACCACGCACGACCGATGAGCCAGATCACACCCATCGCAAAAGCACCCGTCTCACCGTTAAAGACCGCATAGATCCAGAGCGAGGGCAGCATCATCGCCGCGCCTTCGAGTGTGTTCATCTGCACACGGTAGGCGCGATCGAATATCTCGTGCCCCGAAGTCGCGGGCGCCATGATTTCGTATTTAACGCGCGCTTTGCCAACGATGACGGAAGTAGCAAACATCAGCAAAACGGTCAGCAGCGTAACGAGGGCGGTCAGTGGGTAAGCAGTCATTGGAATAGATTGAAATTTTCAGGACAGTGAACTACGTTTATTGGCTGTCACATACAGCTCTCATCAAATGATCATCGGGCGTGTGTGGCACGACATCAACCCAGTTACCCACCATGTTCTGTTCCGTTATCAGCGTT
>JBIIEY010000359.1:0-2506 GCA_044237595.1 Burkholderiaceae bacterium
AGTGCATGCGTTTTTGCGGTGCTAGTAGCCATTAGCGTGACTTCGATTGCGCAGAAAATGTGACTTGCGAGAGCCCCGCAAGACGAGCCGCTTCCATCACGCTGATAACGGACTGGTGCGTCGCTTGCGCGTCTGCGTGGATATCAACGATCCGCGCGGCATCGCCTCCCGATGAATTACGCAACTCAAGCGCTAGCGAAGATGCATCACGCGCGGACAAGCGGCGACCGTTGAGCGCGAAACGACCATCGGCATCCACGACAACGCGCAATGATTTCGGTGGAGCGGATGCCTCTGCGCCCACGGTGGGCAAGCGCACGGCAAGACCGGCGGTGCGACTAAAGCTTGTACTAATCATCAGAAAAATCAGAATCACCAGCAGCACATCGATGAAGGCAATCAAATTGATTTCCGGCTGATCGCGTCGGGTAGCGTGACGAAAATTCATGACCTCAACCCTGTCCGCTACTCATCTGATCAACAAAACGCAGCGCCTGTTGCTCCATATCGATCACCAGCGCATCGACCTGTGCATGCAAATGTCGATGAAACAGCAAGGCTGGCATCGCAACCGCCAGACCAAAACCCGTATTGTAGAGCGCCACGGAAATGCCATGCGCCACCTGGAGAGGATCGGTGATACTGCCCTGCTGCGCACCAAACAATTCAATCATGCCAACCACCGTGCCAAACAATCCCATCAGCGGCGCCAGCGTTGCCACCGTACCCAGCGTGGTCAGATAACGCTCGAGATGATGAGCGCTCGCACGTCCCGCATCGGCAATAGCCTCTTTCATCACCTCGCGCGGCGACTGCAGATGCCGCAAGCCAGCAGCCAGCACCCGGCCAAGCGGCGAGTTCTGCTCCAGTTGCAGGATGACTTCGGCGTCCACCCTGCCCGATCGCACGACATCCAACACATCGGGCAGCAAAGCAGAGGGCAGGATTCGCGAACGGCGCAAGTACAATAAGCGCTCGATGATGACCGTGACGGCGACAATAGACGCAGCGAGCAGAAACCAGATCGGCCAGCCGGCGGCCTGAATCAGCGCAAACAAAATACAGTCTCCCCTGATGAATACCCAAATTGCCGCAGACTGTATCCGCTTCACTGTGCCCGGGCAAGTTCATGCAAGCGACATCCGCATCAGGTATCTGTTCAACTCGCAGAATCAGAGTCCTTTGGAAAGCAATGTCGGGTTTTACACAGAAGGTGTGGACAAGCTTGTGGGAAACGAGAGGCCAAAGTCGCCAGGTTCCTGATTCAACAGCATTTTTAGCGATGCCCGCAAATTGCGCAAAAAATTAATTAAAGAAATCAATGGCTTACGAAAAATCAACAGCACACAAATGCGATTGGGCAAGCACCCAGGCCACCCGAATCGCGGGCCGAGAGTCTGATGATGAGTGACAACTTCTTTCCAGATGGCACAGCCGGTAACGACACGGCACCATCCATCCTGACCGTCTCGCAGCTCAATCAATCGGTAGGTCGCCTGCTGGAGCGCAGCTTCCCGCTGACCTGGATCGCTGGCGAACTCTCGAACGTGACCCGAGCTGCGTCAGGCCATTGGTATTTCACACTCAAGGACGCCAGCGCTCAGGTACGTGCAGTGATGTTTCGCGGACGGGCGCAGTATGTCGATTTCAGTCCGCGAGAAGGCGACAAGGTCGAAGTACGCGCGACCATTGGCCTGTACGCAGCGCGCGGGGATTTTCAGCTCAACGTTGAAAACATGCGCCGGGCAGGCGTCGGTAATCTCTACGAAGAATTTATCAAGCTCAAGTCCAAACTGGCCTCCGAAGGATTATTCGATCAGGAACGCAAACGGGAGCTGCCTGTATTCCCGCGCACCATTGGCATTGTCACGAGCCCACAAGCGGCTGCATTGCGCGATGTTCTGAGCGCCCTGCGGCGACGGGCACCGCATATTCAGGTGGTTCTCTATCCTACTGCGGTGCAGGGTGAGGGCTCTGCCGAAAAAATCGCAGCCGCCATTCGCATCGCGTCCCAACGCGCCGAATGCGATGTGCTGCTCGTCTCTCGCGGCGGCGGCAGTCTCGAGGATTTATGGTCATTCAATGATGAACGCGTGGCTCGCGCGATCGCCGACTGCGCAATGCCCGTTATTTCGGGTGTTGGTCACGAAACCGATGTCACAATCGCAGACTTCGTCGCGGATGTGCGCGCACCCACCCCAACAGCCGCAGCCGAGCTGGCAGCCACACCACGGGACAACTGGTTCGCAGCCGTCGGCCAGCATGCCGATGATCTGACCGATGCATTGCGCCGGCAACTGGACGACCGTACCCAGACACTGGACTGGCTCGCTCATCGTCTCCAAAGTCCCGGGGCAGCGATACGTCATCAGCAACTGCGGCTGTCGACGCTACAAAGCCGTCTGCAGCATGCAACCACCACACCGCTGGTTGCAGCCCGCTACCGTCTGGACAAAGCGCAGCAGCGGCTGATGCACGCACTGCCCGATACGCGCATGGCCCGGAC
>JBIIEY010000061.1:0-8756 GCA_044237595.1 Burkholderiaceae bacterium
TGTAATGAAAATCACCGATCAGAGGTACATGGACATCCATGCGATCGAGTTGTTCGCGTATCGTGGGCACTGCCGCAGCAGCCTCAGGGGTGTTGACAGTAATGCGCACTAGTTCGGATCCGGCCCGTGCAAGTTCCTTGACCTGAATTGCTGTACCGATCACATCGGCCGTGTCAGTGTTCGTCATGGACTGAACGACCACCGGCGCGTTACCGCCGACGAAGACCTCCCGCGCGCCATGATGAATCCTGACCTGCCGCGTCAAGCGTCGCGGGGCGGAACCAGAAGGAATCTCGAAATCTGTTGAGTGCTTGGTCATGTGTAGGCTCACTTCAGGCTGAGCTTGGAAACATTGTCTCGAGCGACAGCACGCAGATTCAGCGGCTGTCCTCTCAGGCTGGCATCAACGCCATTGGCATTACCAACCACCAGTACGACTGGCTCACTCATATCAAAGCGCTCTGTCGTTCCCGCTTTCATGAGCCGAGATACAAGCTTGTTGCCATTAAGGGTGCTGATCTCTACCCAGGCATCCTCACGCAGCTTCAGCTCCAGCAAACGAGAAGGATCAACCGATTTTTGTTCAGCGACCGCTGCATCCGCAGATGCCGATAACGGCTGATCGGTGGACTCGCTCGTCGTGGAATCTGCCAGATCCTTCCAGGAATCCAGCAGGGTGCTCACGCCGGACACATCAAAACTGATCGTCGGGAGGCCATGACGATAAGCCGCGAAAGCCAGTGCACCGACAAAGACTATCACCAGCAGCGCCAAACCCGAGAGCCTGCGTGATCCGCGGCGATGCACGCTGGGTGGTGCGTAACGACGTCCCGGAAAGCCGCGCGATGGCAGTGGTCTGCGCAGAATGATTGGATCAATCGCAGGATTGGCTTCGTTGGATAGCATCGCAAGCAAAGTTACTGGATCAAGCTCGAGCAATTTTGCATAAGAACGAATGAAACCTCGAACACTGGCCATGCCAGGCAATGACGCAAAATCATTGGCTTCTAGCGCAGTGATCTGTCGCGGGGCCAACTTGAGGCGCTGAGAGACTTCTTCCAGCGTCCACCGCAATTCAAGACGACGCGCGGCCAACAACTCACCGGGCAGCGCAGTTGGCAATTCGGGCTGCATTTCAACTGCATCGGTCATTGCTTCTGTAGTCGATACCTGCATTGAATCTATCGCTGCGGTGTCTGCGACAGCTGAATCGTTCATGCCCTCAGCCACCGTAGTCGCCGATGCCAAAGATTGCTGATCGTTCTCGTTACTTGTCATCGGTTTCGCCAAGAAGATATGCGGCCAGTTGCGGGGACTCAGGGAAGCGCCGACGCCATTGCGCCAAAAGGCTTTGCTCGGAAACGGCATCGCCGCGCTTGCGCTCAATGAGAACCGCCATCAAAAAATTCTCTGCGACTGCCTGCTCGCTCTCAATCACTTTCAGCAAGTGGCTTCGGGCGCGCGTATAGTCAGCCCGATCGTAAGCAAGGCGTGCAAGACCAGCGTGCGCCTGCAAATTCGTCGGATCGGTATCTAGCGCACGCCTGAGGAAAGCCTCAGCCTGGCCACCCTGCCCCTGACGCAAGCGGCATAGTCCGGCGTTGACCAGCGCCTTCTCGGGCGAGGCATAGGAACGTGTCGATAACGCACGCTCGAAATGCACCATCGCCTTGTCGAACTCGGCCTTTTGACAAAGCACCCAGCCCATGTTGTTCTGAAGCGAAGGATTATCCGGTTCGATACGAAGCGCATCGCGCAAACTCTGACCAGCGGCCTCGCTATCACCGACCTGCATCAGCACCAGGCCGCGCAGACCAAGCACGTCAGCGCGACGAGGGCTGAGTTCAAGCGCACGGTTAAGTTCTTGCAGCGCGATATCGTTCTGACCACTCGTGAAGTAGGCGGTAGCGAGCTCAAGACGAATATCCGTCCGACGTTTGACATCAGCCTGGCCTGTCGGCGCAGGCGGAGAAATGTTGGGTGCACTGCAGGCACCGAGCAAAAATGCAAACAGCAATAACCCGAAATGCTTCAACCTGAAATCTCCACGATACGACCAAAATCTTTTCCGTACCTTTCCTGATATACCGACATGGTTTGCATGCGCTCGCGAACACGAGTGCGATCCTGCACTTCCCCGGCGAGCTGGCCGCAGGCAGCATCGATATCATCGCCACGCGTCTTGCGAATCGTAGTCACAATGCCGCCGTCCATCAATATCTGTGCGAATGCCCGTATGCGAGCATTGGATGAACGTTTGAGTCCGGATTGCGGGAAAGGATTGAAAGGAATCAGATTGAATTTGCATGACACAGAAGCGACCAGCGCCAGCAATTCACGCGCGTGCTGATCGCTATCATTCACACCGTCCAGCATGCAGTACTCGAACGTGATGAAATCACGCGGCGCAAACTCGAGATAACGCTTGCAGGCGGCCATCAGGTCAGCAAGCGGATACTTTTTGTTGAGCGGTACCAGATCGTCACGCAATCTGTCATTTGATGCATGCAATGACACCGCCAGCGCTACCGGGCAGTCCTGCGAAAGCTTGTCAATCATCGGAATGACGCCGCTGGTGGAGAGAGTCACGCGCCTGCGCGAGAGCCCATAGGCGTTATCGTCGAGCATGAGTTTCAGAGCGGCGACGGATGGCTCGTAGTTGAGCAAGGGCTCGCCCATACCCATCAACACCACATTCGTAATCTGGCGCTCGCCTTTCGGCCCTGCAGGAATGCCCTTACTGCGACGAAGCATGAATTCTGCAGACCACAATTGCCCGATGATTTCTGCAACGCTCAAATTGCGCGAAAACCCCTGTTTACCTGTCGAGCAGAAACGACAATTTACAGCGCAACCAGCCTGCGTCGATACACACAGCGTTCCGCGATTGTCCTCCGGGATAAACACGGTCTCGACCGCATTGCCATTCCCGACATCGAACAGCCATTTGCGGGTGCCGTCTGTGGAGGTGTGGTCGCTGACGACGGCGGGCCCCGCGACGGCCGCAAGGCCGCGCAATTTGTCTCGCAAAGACTTGGCAAGATCAGTCATTGCCTCGAAGTCGTTCTCGCCGAACTGATGTATCCAGCGCTGCAATTGACGGGCACGAAACGCTTTCTCACCGTGTGACTGACACCAGTTCACCAGAGCATCCGGGTCGAGGTCCAACAGATTGGTGATTGCCGTCATAAAAGGTGCCTCGCGTGAATCACGTGCATCCGGGTCAGTGAGCTCCCCATCATGAACTCCAAGCAAGCCTGCGTCAGTGTGAAGACCTCACGCTGACGAGGCCAGTACCAACGCTCAGCGCGAATAAACGTTCAGCGCCGGGAAAAAATAGCTGATTTCGCCCTTCGCGGTTTCGGGTGCATCAGAACCGTGGACGGCATTGGCGTCGATGGAATCAGCAAAGTCCGAACGAATAGTGCCTTTGTCGGCTTTCTTCGGATCGGTTGCGCCCATCAAATCACGGTTTTTCAAGATAGCATTTTCGCCTTCCAGCACTTGCACCATGACAGGACCTGAAATCATGAAGTCGACGAGATCCTTGAAAAACGGCCGTTCACGGTGCACAGCGTAAAAGCCTTCTGCTTCCGCACGGGATAATTGCGCCATGCGTGCCGCGATGATTTTCAGGCCAGCACCTTCGAAACGGCTGTAGATTTGACCGATAACATTTTTTGCCACGGCGTCAGGCTTGATGATCGACAGGGTGCGCTCGATTGCCATCTGTAAAAACTCCAATAAAATTAATGGGTTAAGGATTCGTTCGAGCGCAAATGCGCGCTCTGATTAGCCAAACATTCTAGCATGAAAGCCGTGTAAAATGGCCGCATCGGTCGGGCAAATGCCGCTGCAGTCCTTGAAAATCGCGGCTAGACGCACCATCTTAAATTCAGTTAAATTATCGTTTTGACAGCCCCTCTGATGCTGAGCTGTTATTAAATCCACAACAGGAGGATCTATGAACCAACCCTTCCAGACCGCTTACGAGACATCGGGCGAGTCGATCGCGGTTCGCCACCGCGTACTTCGCAACACTTACTGGCTGCTGGCAATATCCATGATTCCGACAGTTCTCGGTGCCTGGATGGGCGTTCAGATGAACTTCTCATTCATGAGCGGCAGCCCTTTCCTCGGCTTCCTGGCTTTCATGGCGATTGCCTTCGGCTTTTTCTACGTCATTGAAAGAACGAAGAACTCGGCCATCGGCGTTGCCGTACTGCTGGGTTTCACGTTTTTCATGGGCCTCATGCTGTCGCGCATGATTGGACACATTCTGCACTTCTCCAACGGCGCATCACTGATCATGACTGCCTTTGGCGGCACCGCGATCGTCTTCGCAACGATGGCCAGCATTGCCACCACCAGCAAGCGTGATTTTTCCGGACTATCAAGCTGGCTTTTTGCTGGCATGATCGTGATTCTGCTGGCAGCCGTTGCCAATATTTTCTTGCAGATGCCCGCTTTGCAAATCGTGATTTCGGCGATTGCGGTCGTGATCTTCTCTGCGTACATCCTGTTTGATGTTCAGCGCGTTATCAACGGCGGCGAAACCAATTACATCTCGGCGACACTGTCAATCTACCTCAACCTGTACAACGTGTTTGTTAATCTATTGGCATTACTAGGTATTTTCGGTGGTGAGCGCGACTGACAAGGTTTCGGTACGACCTGAAAACGCCGGCGACCTGCCGGCGTTTTTTTATGGGTAATCAAACTACACGCGATCAAAAACAGCGATGGATTCCACGTGCGCGGTGTGCGGAAACATATTGACCACACCCGCTCTGCTCAGGACATAACCACCGCCGTGGACCAGTACCCCGGCATCACGTGCGAGCGTGGCTGGATTACAGGATACATACACAATCCGTTTTGGACTGGCATCGGGGTCTTCACTGGCGAGCTCGCCAATAGCCCTGCACACTTCTAACGCGCCCTCTCGCGGTGGGTCGATAAGCATGCGATCAAAACGGCCGAGCGAGAGCAAATCCTGAACTGAAAATTCAAAAAGATTACGGTTATAAAAAACCGTTTTTTTATCAAGCCCGTTGACTCGGGCATTTTGCAGAGAACGCTCTGTGAGTGCAGGACTGCCCTCGATACCAACAACCTCAGCTGCCCTGGTTGCTAATGGCAAAGTGAAATTTCCCAAGCCGCAAAACAAATCCGCTACACGATCCGTGGTTTGCACGTCCAGCAAGCGCAATGCCCGTTCGACCAGAACGCGATTGATTTGGTGATTGACCTGCGTAAAATCCGTCGGCCTGAATGGCATACTGACACCAAACTCAGGCAACCCATAGGCGAGGGTGCTGTCGGGTGGGTAAAAAGGCAGCGCAGTATCAGGCCCCTTGGATTGCAACCAGAAATGAACAGACCATTGCTGAGAGAACGCAATCAATTGCTCTTTGTCGTTTTCGCTGGGTGGCTCCATCACGCGCAAGACCATCACAATGACTCGCTGTCCCGCCTGCTCACCCACAGCCAGCTCAATTTGTGGCAAGCGATCACGGATGGACAAGGCCGCAATCAATGCTCGCAATGGTACCAGCATGCGTGATACGTTTGGCGGCAAAATCTCGCAGCTCTTCATGTCTGCGACAAAGCTCGAGCGACGCTCGTGAAAGCCAACCAGCACACCACCTTTTTTAGCGACATATCGCACCGACAAACGTGCACGATAGCGATAACCCCAGTCAGGTCCCTGTATGGGGCGCAGTATCATCTCCGCATCGACTTTGCCCAGATGGTGCAGAGCATCTTCGAGTACACGCTGCTTGACGGCGACCTGTGCCGGCACATTCATGTGCTGCATCGCGCAACCACCGCAGATGCCAAAATACGCGCATCGCGGCTTTGCACGCAGGGAAGATTCGCGCAAGAGCGCTGTCATGTCGGCCGCTTCCCACTTGGCCTTTTTGCGGTAGGACTTGAATCGAACTCGCTCGCCCGGGAGTGCGCCCTCAACAAAAATCACTTTGCCGGGGCTGCCATCCTCGTTGGCGAGATGCCCCACGCCGCGCGCTTCCATGTCGAGGGACTCGATGTCGAGCAAACTGTCATGCATAGATTTAATGGAGAAAAACGGAGATTGATACAGCGTCTTTGAGACGTGATTCTACCGTTTATGCGTCGCAAGTCCGCACGTAGCAAAGATCGACCCTGTTTGGTCAGCCGACCCGGGTTGTATCTCGCAAGCAGAAAGCAGCACCGCCTTCAAAGCAGAGAGTCCTTGCCGATACCACGCGCCATGATGGTTTTTTTCAGCCGAACCAGACCCTCCTGCTGAATCTGCCGCACGCGCTCTCTGGTGAGGCCCATTTCGTCGGCCAGCTCATCCAAGGTCGCCGGATGGGCATGCCCCAGACCAAACCGGCGCATGATGACTTGTTTCTGCTTGATGGGAATGGTGTCAAGCCAGTGGCGAACAAGTGAAATCATTTCGTGTTGTTCCGCATCGGTTTCAGGCCCACCCTCAGAGGCATCGGCCAGCAAGTCCAAAAGACTGGACTGCGGATCGCCATCAAGCGGTGTATCCAACGACGAAACATGCTCTGCCATCCCAAGGATGGCATTGACCTCGTCGACACTGCGCTCGACCAAGTGGGCGATATCTTCTATTCTCGCATCATGGCCATCGGAAAGCCTTGCCTCGAGGTGATATTTGGCACGCAAGACAAGGTTGAGCTCGCGAATACGATGTACTGGCAGACGTATGGTGCGAGCCTGATTCATGATTGCACGCTCGATGCTTTGCCGTATCCACCAAGTTGCGTAGGTAGAGAAACGAAAGCCACGCTCGGGTTCGAACTTTTCGATCGCGTGCATGAGACCCAGATTGCCTTCCTCGATCAGATCAAGCAGTACGACGCCACGATTAATATAGTGCTTGGCAATGGACACGACCAGCCTGAGATTGTGTTCGATCATTTTCTGGCGCGCAGGAAAATCTCCCTGTCTGGCCAGCGTGGAAAATTGAATTTCCTCCGCAACACTGAGCAAAGGCCGCAGACCAATCTGGTTCAGATAATGCTGGGTCGAGTCCGAGGCAAGCTCCGAATTGAGCAGTGATCGAAAATCCTGAAGACCCTCTGCCACCTCCTCGGACGCAGCAGACTCCCGTACTCCTGAGTCCTCGTCCAGTGGCGCCTGCTCAGAAGGGAGAGACATGAACTCAGGATCTTCCCGCCCAGGTGGTTTCGGGTCGTCTCGTTTGGGTTTCATGGAGCTGGTGTCAGGGGGATTCGGCAGGTGGTAATAGTGTTGCAGGATCGACTGGTTTCCCCATGTGGCGTATCTGAAAACGGAGCTTCACTGAGTCCGCATCAGAATCTCCCATCTCGGCTATTTGCTGCCTCTGGGTGACCGTTTGACCTTCCCTGACCAGGATGGTTTTATTGTGTGCGTAGGCCGTCACCATGCTGTCGCCATGCTCAATGATGACCAAGTTTCCATACCCACGCATGTTTTTCGCGTAGAGCACCTTGCCATCGCTGACCGCAACCACGGGTTGACCGGCCTTGCCGGCGATATCAATGCCTTTGCGAGTAGGGTCAAACGTACTGATGACCTTGCCCTGGGTTGGCCAAACAAAACGGCTGCTGCCGGGCGGCTGCGTATCTACCGGCTTCTTGTTCGTGTCCAGAGCACGTACGGGACCGGGCTCGGGTCGGTCCAAATCAGCAATTTCCTTGTCCGAGTACACAATTTTCTCGACCGAAGGCGTGCTCTTTTTGCTTGGAGCGGCACGAACCGTTGTTTGCGACGACGTCGGCGGCTGAGTTGGACGGCCGGCGCGACGAATCTCCATGTCGGGATCAACCGGTATTCGCATCACTTGCACATTGTCGGGTGGCGCAACTCTCAAAACCTGCCCGGTTTTGATGGTGTTGGGATTGGTCAAAGTATTCCAATCCGCCAGCTCGCTGACCATCCGATTGAACTGGCCTGCAATCTTCAGCAGCGTGTCACCCTCTTTCACTGTGTAATAACCTGCCGGGTCAGCATCCATAGCGGGCGCAGCATCGGCGGCCGGCGGCTTCTTTGTATTTGAGCTGTTTTTATCAGCATCGCCGGGCGTTTGTTTATTCGTCTGGGCAGTCTTTTTGGGGGTAGGCTCGGTTGTCGTTTGGGATGTTGTCTTGTTGGCCTTTGCGCTTGGCGATGCGCTGGGCGGTGTGCTGCTGTTACGACGATCTGAGTTGGTCGATCTGCGATCGTCAATGACGGCATTCGATGGCATATCTGATATACCGGCACAGCCTGAGACAAGCAGCACCACAGAAATTGCCATTAAAAAAATCCGGCGCAAACTTTCGGTGTTTCTATTATCGAAAACGTCTGTCTTCATACCTGTGTGAGCAAGGGTTCAGCCAAATGTGCCCGGCTTGAGCGGGACGAAATGACAAGGTTCAAGAGTTTCGGCCATCCACTCATTTCGTCCGGTGCGGCGTATGAGCTTGAGCACCTGATTTCGGTTACCGACGGGTGCGATCAGCCGCCCGCCAACTGACATCTGATCCAGCAAGGCCTGCGGCACGTCAAGTCCCGCTGCTGCCAGAATGATGCCATCAAATGAACCAATCTGCGGCAGTCCCAGCATACCATCCCCATAGTGCAGACGCAGGTTGGGTATGCGCAAAGGCCGGAGGTTGGTTCGGGCAAGCTCATGCATGGGACGTATGCGCTCTATCGAGTAGACCTCCTCAGCCAGCTGTGCAATCACCGCCGCCTGATAGCCGCAACCCGTG
>JBIIEY010000062.1:0-8748 GCA_044237595.1 Burkholderiaceae bacterium
CGGCAAAGGCATTTCCGACACCGATGAACCCGATCTCTGGCAAAAAGATCTGACGGGCGCCATTGAACAATGGATAGAGGTCGGACAGCCCGATGAGCGCCGTATCCTGAAAGCCTGCGGAAAATCAACCCGAGTTCAGGTCTACCTGTATGCAAGCACGGGACCGATCTGGTGGAAACAAACGCAATCCAAAGTTTCTCGCGCCAGCAATCTGCAGGTATTTCAGATTGACCCGGAAGTCACCAAGGCACTCGAGCCGCTGTGTCAGCGGACCATGCAACTGCAAGTGACGATTCAGGATGGCGAGATTTGGGTGCGGGACGAGAGGGACTCGGTTCAGATCGCGATTGAGCAGATCTGCGGCGACCCGCATCGCTCTCCTCACTGACCATCCCGGGTCGACGGCCCGTCGCGCCGCGACCACTGTCCCGCAAGCAGACGGCGACTCGGCGATAGTTCCCATGATCACCCAATTGTTATTGAATTAAAAATCAAACACCGAAAATCGATATTGGGGTTAGGCAATACTTTAGTATACTGTCCTGTATGTCAACCCCGATACGCCCGGCGGACTGGGAGCACTTTTCCATCGTTCGCGAGTCCTTGTGCCTCGATCGCCTCCATGTGGCCATGGTTGGGCGCGACCGTGGTCAGCTGCTGGACTATGCCGCGACATTGGCAGTCACGCTCTCCGAACAAGACGGTTGGCACATCGAAAAGTATGACCCTGACCGGCTAGAGACCCTGATCGTCGATTTGATGCTCAACCGCTTCGATGCAGCTCTACAGACCGTTGCTGGTCATCGCGCTTCGCCTTCTGCTCGCTCGCTTGGCTGCGTGCTGTTCATCCCGGAAGCGCAGGCCATACCCCGCGCCACTTTCCAGCAATTAGTCAGACTCGCAGCGGGTACGCGCAACCACCGGCTCAGGCTCGTCGCGCTTTTTACCGGCAGCGGTCAAGCTTCTTTGGAGCGCATTTCGTGGATGGGCGCGCAAGTGGCCCGATGGGATTTGGATGATGATGCTACCCCCGCAAGCACCCATCCCTTTTTCACAGGCGCGATGGCGCATGCGCGCACGCCTCCCGCCACCGTCAAGCACTACCGCCATACGGGTCGGCTTTTGGCAGGGACCACGGTTGCGGTGGCGCTGGCGGTGCTGACACTGATGTGGCCGGCCGTTTCCGGTATCTCTCTCAACCTCCCGTTCACTGCTCAGCCCCTTGCCCAAGACAAGTCCGCGACTGCACTCGCGGGCACGCTCGGGCCGGCAAGCCTGCCCATCAGTGCCCCGCTTACGCGCGACACGGGTAATGACGTCGACCCCGATGTTAATCACGGGGCCAATGAACACTCAGAGCACAGCGCAAACAGCGACATCAGTAGCATTGCGAAACCTGAGGTGGTTGAGCAATGAGATTCGCGAACGCCTCGGTACTGTTCTTTTTACTCGCCAGCGGTGTGCTGATGGCGCTGGCGATGCTGCGTCACCGTGCGCAACAATCGGAACCTGGTGATCGTTATGTGACACTCGCTACGTTGGCGATGCTGCTGCATCCCTTCACCTGGTGGATTGCAGACAGCCTGGCACCGCAGAGTGATCTGACGCCGTTTTTCGCCTTTGACCTGATCGCCGCCTGGGCAATCGCTGCGGCCGCAGCTGGCGAGGTCACCATGAGTAAACGCGTCGTATCAACCGCTGTCCTCGGTGCGTTGGCCGCACTGGCGCTTGCGATCGGCGCGCTGCAATTGCCGCTGCAAGGCGCCGGCATCACCGCGCCAATGATGTCCTCTGTTTTGCTTTGCACGATCTTTATCGGTGCCGCCGCCGAGTGCAACCGAAACGCACGACTTCACACGATTGCACAAGGTTCGGTGTCATTACTGGCACTCTTGTGCGGATTGGCTGCAGCGCTGCAGCTACTGGCGGGACTGCTCTCGGTGACTGCGCAAGCCAATGAGGTGTATGGCTTTCAGCTGCTGGCAGCGACTGGCTTCGCCTGGCTACTGATCAAGCTGATGCTGATCATCACGCTGCTGCAGCTATCGTCTGCAAAACGTGCGGAGCTATCCGACCGCATATCGCGGCAGCTGGTTGTCAAAGCAAACGCAGCGACCAACGACCTGATGGTAGTCACACAAGCTTTTTACCAACTCCCCGGCAATGCACTGGTGACCGATGATGGTGGACGCATTCTGTTCGCCACGGCGCAAGCACGGCGCCTGCTCGCGTACCCCGAAACCAAGGACTGCGTACTCGAAGATCTTTTCCTCGCAGTGCAACCCAGCGGACATCAGCTGGTGCGCGCACTTTTTGAAAAACCGGATCATCAAGCAGAATTGATGCAAATCCGGATGACCCGCGTTGAATGTAACGGGCAAGGCTATCATCTGCTGCAACTGGAGACCATACCATTCGATTACGAGATGCTGCGCAGTCTGCTGGTCGACTCGCGTAACGATGCACCGCACGAGGCCACTGGATTGCTGGATCATCATTTTGCCATCGCTGCGATGGCAGATGGCTGGTTCCGTTTGCTGGATCCGATCGATCGCTACGCCGCCTCAGGTGTGTTCTGGGACAAGCTGAGAATACTGTCCGGCAGTGACAGCGAGATTGCCCACCTCGAAAACAGCATCGCCAGTGCCAGCGAGGCGCAAGGCTGGCTGCGACTGCGAAATAGCGGTGGTTTGTCAATATCACTTCAAAAGCTTCAGACACCCGACCACAAATTATTTTATCGGGTGCACATGACGCTGGTTGATGATGTGCTTCAATCCAGCGCACATGCACCCTGTGCCGAAAGCGGAGAGACAGTGCGATGAATCGGCCTCTTAAAAAAACCGGCAAACAACTTATTGTTCTCGGCAAGCTGATCGAGCAGGTCAGGCGCGAACACAAGCTGACGATTGCCACGCTCGCGATGCTGTCGGGTTTGACCGATGCGCAGATAAAGGGCATCGAGGAAGACAACACGACCGCATTCGTTGATGATGCCCATCGTATCGATTGCGCACGCCGCATTGCAATCGCCATGGGTCTACCTGAGCATCACTTTCTGGACAATCACGCAAGTGCCAGCGCGCAGCGTGTGCTGACACAGAAAACACGGTCTTCGGTGCCGCAGCAGTTAGCGCGCGGTGCATGGGAAAGCTTGCCGGTTGCGGATCTGAAGGTGCTTGCCAAACTCCGTACCATCGACCATCCAAGTGCACCAGAGCAGCGGCGGCACGGCTCACCATTTCTGATCGCGCTGCTTGTATCGCTGCTACTTGCCACCTTGATGCTCGGACTCACATTTGTACGCTGAACCATCAGCGCATGTATGTTCCTTCGTAGGACGGGCTGGCAATCTGATTCGCAAGATGTCGGCAATAATGCGATCTGATTCACCGCAACGAAACTCAGTCCGCTACAATTCTGACCATGACATCATCGCCTTCATTACTGATCGTTGACGATCACCCCATCATCCGCACTGCGCTGGCCGAGGCGGTGCGTTCGCGCTTTCCGAAAATCAGGCTGGAGACTGCCGGCGATGCCGAAACCGCCATCTCACTCATCAAGGCCGAACTGAAAAAAAAGAAGTCGGCGTCGTGGTGGGTACTGATCGATCTGGGTCTGCCGGGCATCGGCGGACTGGAGGCCATCACCCAATTGTTGGCGCTTGGCCCATCGGTGCGAACGATCACAATTTCGGGCAATGACGATGAGCTGCAAGTCGGTGCGTGTTTCGGCGCTGGCTCGTCGGCTTTCATCAGTAAGGCCGCGCCGATCGAAGACACCGTGATCATCATTGCACAGGCAGTCGAAGGCACGCTGATCAAGGGCACTTGGCTATCTGCACGAGGATTGGCAGACAGCTCGGCACTAAACCGGATTTCCCTCACCGACCGTCAGATTCAGGTGCTCTCGATGATCTGTCAGGGCATGAGCAATCGCGACATTGCCGAACGCCTGGGAATTTCAGAAATCACAGCGAAGTCACATGTCGGTGGTATTTTTCGCGAGCTGCATGTGGTCAGTCGCACACAGGCTGTACTGGTCGCCCAAAAGCTCGGGCTGTTTATCAATAACCATTGAACGTCCACACAGACGCTGCACATATCTTCATCCATTACGAGCCGGTACAAAGCGCCGATGCCAAGGCTTGATCAATAAGGCTTTGAACACCATTTTTCGCTCGTCAGAATTTGTGGCATTAGCTATCCGGTCAGCCCTGACGCGCGCTCCACCCTGATAGCGCTGCGTTGATCGCTTCGCGCAATTTTTCTGTGCTGAATGGTCGCTGCAAGAGCGTCACCGGCGAGCCGGCATGTTGCTCTATATTCGCTACAAGCGCTTCATCACTGCAAAGCACCACCGGAACCGTGGTGTTGAATTCATCGTTGATGAGCGTAATAACCTGCGCGACAGATTCTGATTGCAGCTGTGCATCGATCATCAGCAGACTAGGTACGATGCCGCGCATAGCGAGCTGACGGATTGCATCGACGCTTCCACCAGCCGTGATGATGTCGATACCCAGACCGGACGCCAGCAAGCGCAAAGCATTGGCCACATCCGGATCGGCATCAATGCATACCATCAGTGTATTGACTGGCGGCTCAACCACCACCTGAGGCAACAAGCGCTCGACCAGATGTGCATTGCGCATCGCCGCGCGCTCTGCATCCGATAAGGACGCGGCCGACAACGGCAGCTCAATGGCGAACACCGATCCCAAACCGACATGGCTGCTCAAGAGAATACGCCCGCCAATACGTGCAGACAGTCGCCGCGCAATCGCCAGCCCCAGACCCACTCCCTGCGCCGCCATTGCAGCAGCATCCCCCCGAGTGAACTCATCAAAAATCTTTTTACGCAAGGGAGCTGCAATACCCGAGCCAGTGTCGACGATGGAAATACGACACAACACGCCATGCTGCGCGATACGCAATCGCAGACCACCGCGCTTCGTGTATCGCATGGCGTTGCTGATGAAATTTCGCAGGATACGCTCGAGCAAACGCGGATCGGTCTTCAGTGCCATCTGCGATGCATCAACACCTCGCAGCTCCAGCACCAAACCGAGATCATCGGCCATGCGCTGATGCTGCGCCAGCACCCGCTCGCAAAACGACCATGCGTGCACACGCTCCATCCTGACTTCCATTGCGCCGCTGTCCAGACGACTGATATCGAGCACGCTGTCGAACACATCATTCATGTAGCCAATGCTCTGCTGCAAACGTAACAAGCTTTCGGTAGCTCGCGCGCGTTCATCCGATGTCATCGCCGCAGTCACAAGACTACGCTCGATACTGCCCAGATAGAGATTAACCGCCTGCATAGGCTGCTTCAGATCATGGCTGAAGGCCGCTAGAAAACGGGAACGATCTGCTTCGAGATCACGCAATTCCGCGCGACGCCTTGCAAGCTCCTGAAGACGATCATCGATACGCTGACGCGTGACCTGATCCCGTCTCCGTCGGCGCTGCCATCCCACGATCAGGCTCAGCAGGCCACTCGCCACCAAGACGGCCGCCAGCCACCACACTGCCGTCATCACGGAAGCGTCCTGGAGCGACGGGTTTGACCAAGACACAGTCGTCAGGAAACGAGCGTCACCCATGCCCACGCCCCTGCCACCTCTCACACGCTGCAAACCTGATCCGAAAAAATTTTTGCATCGAAATATTTCTTGGGAGATATGGGTTGTATTATACTTTAGTGTAATACCCAAGCGTAACCAAAGGAGCAATCAATCCCATGCAGAAGCCACCGCACCAGCCGTATGGCGCGTCCAGCGAGGGATGGGGAGGCGAGCAACCGGAAGATCGGCGCTCCGATACGGGCAGCAATCCGTTCGGCCGCGCATTCCACGGACCAGCGGCATCTGCGCCGCGCGCCGCCACACCGAGCAGCTCGCGCCTTGATTCCGGCGCCGGGACGGGTGAAGAGCTACCGTTCGGCCGACTGCCGCCCGGACTCGGCGATCTCGCGCGCCGGGTGGCTGAAACCAATCTGCTGGTGGACCGGGCCATTTCTTCGATGGGTAGTGACCATGGGCAGCCACATCCCGCAGAAACACTGGCTGAACTGGGCGAAAGTCTGAACCAATTGTTCTCGCAACTGGACGAAGGCGCGGCCGATGGTGGCGCCAGTCCGTGGCACAGCATTACCGATTCACTGCGCGATCTGGCAGAAAAGGTTGAGCGCCGCGAGCAACTGCGGGCCGAGTTGCAGATGACCCAACATGCTATCGACAAGGGCAAAACCCGGGTGATCGACCAGATCCAGGATGCGGCGCGCATCGAGCAGGAGCGGTTGTCAGTGACCCGACTGCGTAGTCAGCTGGCAGCCGTAATGGCGGACAAACTACTAAATAAGCTGCGATAAAAAAATTACCCAAAATAAATATTTTTGCTTGATGTCATACTAAAGTATTGTTAGTATTGCGCGAAAGCATCAATATTACGTCCCAGAAACAGGGCGTAGAAACCGAAGATTTCCTGGAGGTAGAGAGCCATGGCTGATAGCTTGCAGAAGTGGGTGGGGCGTAACCGGCCACCCCGAGTTCAAATTACTTATGACGTGGAAATCGGCGACGCCATGGAAAAGCGTGAGTTGCCGCTGGTGGTAGGCGTCATGGCCGACCTGATGGGCAAGCCTGCTTCGGCGCCACCCAAACTGAAGGATCGCCGCTTCGTCGAGATCGACCGCGACAATTTCGATGAAATCATGACCAAGATCGGCCCCCGTCTCGATATTAGCGTGCCCGACACCATGAAAGGCGAAGGCAATCTGAAGATTGAGCTCAACTTCAAGCAATTTGCCGACTTCCACCCCGAGGCCGTGGTGCAGCAAGTACCACGTCTGCAAAAGCTGCTCGAAGCTCGACTGGAGCTGCGCGACCTGCTCGCCAAGCTCGATGGCAATGATGATCTGGGTGGTTTGCTGGCCAGCGTTGTCGGTAACACCGATGGTCTCAAGCAGCTGCGCGGCAGTGATGCCACAGCATCCGCAGAGAAAAAAGCAGAGCCTGCACCGGCCCCCGAGCCCGAAGCAGAAAAGAAGGCCGAAGATCCACCGGCTGCCGAATAAAACCAACACAGATGCACCCTGACACTTCAACAGGTGAATGACATGGCAGATACGAAATCCTCCGCATCCGGTTCAGGCGCCTCAGGCACTGGCAGCCTGCTCGACCAAATCGTCCAGAACGGCAAGATGGTCAATGAACCTTCGCAAGAGCCCTATGCGAAAAAGCTGATCGGACAATTTGCAGCGCAAATCCTCGACAAGGACATGAAGTTCAGTCCTGACAAAGGGGTTGTGGCAATGATCAATGAGCGTATCGCAGAGATCGATGATCTGCTGACGAAACAGCTCAATGCGATCATGCACCACCCTGAATTTCAGGCGCTCGAGTCGTCCTGGCGTGGACTGCATGAATTCGTGTTCGGCACCGAGACCAGCTCGCGTCTGAAGATTCGCCTCATGAGCGTCAGCAAAAAAGAATTGCTGAACGATCTGGAGACTGCGGTCGACTACGACGTCAGCGTCCTGTTCAAGAAAGTGTACGAAGAAGAATACGGCACCTTCGGTGGCAATCCTTATTCGGTACTGATCGGTGATTATTATTTTGGTCGTCATCCTCAGGATGTCGCACTGCTTGAGCGTATCTCCAAGGTCGCCGCTGCTGCACACGCGCCTTTCATCGCCGCATCATCGCCGGCGCTGTTCGACATGAAGAGCTTCACCGAACTCGGTGTGCCGCGCGACATGTCCAAGATTTTCGAAAGCGCCGAATTGGTTACCTGGAAGGCATTCCGCGAATCTGAAGATTCACGCTATGTTGCGCTCACGCTGCCACGCTATCTGTCGCGTCTGCCCTATGGCGCCAAGACCGTGCCTGTCGATCAGTTCAGCTTTGAAGAAGATGTCGACGGCAAGGACCACGACAAATACCTGTGGGCGAATGCTTCGTATCAGCTGGGTCTTCGCATTACCGATGCTTTTGCCAAATACGGCTGGACTACCGCGATTCGCGGTGTCGAAGGTGGTGGTAAGGTTGAAGGCATGACGGCGCACACCTTCAAGACCGACGAAGGCGATATCACGCTCAAGTGCCCAACTGAAGTCACGATCACAGATCGGCGCGAAAAAGAACTGAACGATCTCGGCTTCATTGCGGTGGTCAATTCCAAAGGTTCCAACTTTGCTGCGTTCTTTGGCGGACAAACCGTCAATAAGCCCAAGCTGTATAACAAGGACAATGCGAACGCCAATGCGCAGCTGTCCGCGCGACTGCCCTACATGCTCGCAGCGTCTCGCTTTGCGCATTACATCAAAGTGATCGTGCGCGACAAAATCGGCAGCTTCCAGACCAAGGCATCGGTTGAAGCTTTCCTTAATACCTGGATCGCCGACTATATCTGTCTGGATGAATCAGCCCCTCAGGCAACCAAGGCAAGATTGCCACTGGCCAGCGCCCGTGTCGATGTGAAGGAAGTCCCCGGCAAACCCGGCGCCTACACTGCCATCGTCTTCGTGCGGCCTCACTTCCAGATGGAAGAGCTGACCGCATCGATTCGTATGGTCGCTGAACTGCCGGCACCGGCCGCCTGATCTGAAAAAACCACGACTCTCTTACAGACCAGTCACCACGGAGTGATCTATGAATTCGCCAGGAATCGCCAGAACTAACACCTTTAACTCAGGCTTGTCATCGTCCCAGAGCATGGGCGATATCTACACGCTGAA
>JBIIEY010000063.1:0-8551 GCA_044237595.1 Burkholderiaceae bacterium
CCCCCGGTAGGCTATGAACCTACACACGCTTTCCAGGCGTGCGACTTAAACCACTCATCCATCTCTCCTGAATTCGTTGCGGTTGCAGCTGGCAAACGAAGCCAGCGATTATAGCAAACCTTCCCTCATCGCCCCCAATCGGCATAGCAGATCAGACATAAAAAAGCCGCCTCGCCCGAAAGCGAAGCGGCAATCCGGTAATAGGGCCATCGGAGTAAGCCCTACGACCTTCCCCCACAAAACTCAGTGCAGTGTTCTTATTGCCATCGCTTAGATGGCTTCTTTCAATTGTTCGAGAATGGCTGGATTCTCCAACGTGGAGATGTCCTGAGTGACCTCCTCGCCCTTGGCCAGCACGCGCAAGAGTCGCCGCATGATCTTGCCCGAACGCGTCTTGGGCAGATTATCCCCAAAACGTATTTCCTTGGGCTTGGCAATCGGACCGATTTCCTTCCCGACCCAATCGCGCAATTCCTTGGCCATGGCTTTTGCATCTTCGCCGGTTGGGCGTGCGCCTTTCAGCACCACAAACGCACAAATAGACTCGCCGGTGGTTGGATCAGGCTTGCCCACCACGGCGGCTTCGGCCACCAGATGATTGGCGACCAGCGCAGATTCGATTTCCATCGTGCCCATGCGGTGACCAGAGACATTCAGTACATCGTCGATGCGACCCGTGATGGTGAAATAGGCCGACTTCTCATCGCGAATGGCGCCATCGCCAGCGAGATAGAGCGTGCCACCGAGCTCCGTCGGGAAGTAGCTAGTCTTGAAACGCTCCGGGTCATTCCAGATCGTGCGAATCATCGAAGGCCACGGCCGCTTTACAACGAGAATGCCACCATGGCCATTCGGCATGTCGTTACCGGCTTCATCAACAATCGCGGTCATGATGCCCGGCAGCGGCAGCGTGCACGAACCCGGCACCATCGATGTCGCACCCGGCAAGGGCGAGATCATGTGACCACCCGTCTCCGTCTGCCAGAAGGTGTCGACGATGGGACAGCGATTGTCACCGACATTTTTGTAGTACCACATCCAGGCTTCAGGATTAATGGGCTCGCCCACTGAGCCCAACAAACGAAGCGATGACAAATCAAAATGCTGAGGATGCACTTTCGCATCCGCATCAGAGGCTTTGATCAGTGAGCGAATCGCGGTCGGCGCGGTGTAGAAGATCGTGGCTTTGTGACGCGCAATCATGTCCCAGAAACGGCCAGCGTTGGGATAGGTCGGCACGCCCTCGAATACGATCTGAGTTGCGCCTACCGCCAGCGGACCATAAGCGATATAGCTATGCCCGGTGACCCAACCAATGTCGGCGGTACACCAGAAGATATCGCTGGGCTTGATGTCAAAGGTCCATTTCATGGTGAGCGCGGCCCACAGCAGATAACCGCCGGAGGAGTGCTGAACACCTTTGGGTTTGCCCGTCGATCCTGATGTGTAGAGAATGAACAGCGGATGCTCTGCGCTTACCCACTCTGGCTCGCACTGCTCGGACTGTTTGTCCATCAGTTCATGTAACCAGAGGTCGCGACCGCCCACCATGGTGATATTGCCTTTGGTACGCAGGTACACCACGACACTTTTGATCGCTTCACAGCCACCCAGACTCAGGGCTTCATCGACAATTGCCTTGAGTGGCAGCTGCTTGCCACCGCGTACCTGCTCATCGGCCGTGATAACAGCAACCGCACCGGCATCGATAATGCGTTCCTGCAGGGACTTGGCAGAGAAGCCGCCGAAAACAACCGAGTGCGTCGCACCAATACGCGCGCAAGCCTGCATCGCTGCAACGCCTTCGACGGACATCGGCATGTAGATAATGACGCGATCACCTTTTTTAATGCCGAGTGATTTCAGACCATTGGCGAGCTTGCAAACCTTCTGATGAAGTTCACGATACGTGAGGCGATTGACAGTGCCATCGTCGGCCTCAAAAATGATAGCGACGCGATCGGCATTACCATTGCTCAGATTGCGATCGAGACAGTTGTAAGAAACATTGAGCTGACCATCTTCGAACCACTTGTAGAACGGCGCCTGGGATTCGTCCAGTACTGTGGTGAAGGGCTTGTGCCATTCCAGGTTCTCTCGAGCCAGACGACCCCAGAAGCCCTCGTAGTCCTTCTCGGCTTCAGCGCACAAGGCGTGATAAGCGTCCATGCCAGAGACAGCTGCATTTTTTACAAAACTCTCTGGCGGTTGAAAAATCCGATGCTCGTGCATCAGGGATTCGATTTCGGACATACTGTCTCCTGCGTATTCATTATTTTCGGCCACGATAAGCGGGTACGCTTACTCAGGGCTTACACAGCATTAGCGTCAGCGATCTGTCCCGTCTGGTCGCCTCAGATACCCGCCAGTCATGGGTGGGCCGCGTGTAAAATGCGTCTCTGCGTTGTTGCGACAAAGAAACGATCAAGAACCACTAAACGCCTGATTCCGCCATGACTTCCGAGCAAAAATCCCCGCAAAAAATCTCCACGCTTGCCAATTTCATATTCATGACACGGTGGCTGCAACTGCCTCTGTACATAGGGCTGATTCTGGCGCAGATCGTGTACGTTTATCACTTCTGGGTCGAGCTGGTCGATCTGGTCGGTGCGCTGATGGGCAATGGCACGGCGCTCAGTCACATTCTTAGCGCCACCACGATTGAAGGTGCAGCGCCGCAATCGCGACTGACCGAGACCACGATCATGCTGGTCGTGCTTGGACTGATCGACGTGGTGATGATCTCCAATCTCCTGATTATGGTGATCGTGGGTGGCTATGAGACTTTCGTGTCGCGCATGCATCTGGAAAACCATCCTGATCAGCCGGAATGGCTATCTCATGTCAACGCATCGGTGCTAAAAGTGAAACTGGGTACTGCGATCATTGGCATTTCTTCCATTCATTTGCTGAAAACGTTTATCAATGCAGGTGCGCATGAAATCAAAACGCTGGTGGCGCAAACGGTGATTCATCTGGTCTTCCTCTTGTCCGCCCTTGCCATCGCCTACGCTGACCGTATCATGGCAGCGACTTTACATGACAGCAAAGACAACCACTGATTCCTCTATCGAATTTCATTTTTCAAAAACCAGAACGCCATGACCATCATCAAGCAAGAAGACCTGATCGAATCTGTTGCCGCTGCCTTGCAGTTCATCAGCTACTACCACCCGGTAGATTACATACGTCATCTCGCGCGCGCATACGAGCGCGAGCAAAGCCCTGCTGCCAAAGATGCGATCGCGCAAATTCTGACCAACTCGCGCATGTGCGCCGAGGGCAAGCGCCCCATCTGTCAGGACACCGGGATTGTGAATGTCTTCCTGAAAATCGGGATGGATGTGCGCTTCGAAGGTTTCTCCGGCTCGGTCACGGACGCTATCAATGAAGGTGTTCGAAGCGGCTACAACTTCGCCGACAACAAATTGCGCGCCTCGGTGGTTGATGACCCGCAGTTTGAACGCAAGAACACGAAAGACAACACGCCGGCCGTCGTGCATATGGAACTGGTACCGGGTAACACGGTCGATGTTCAAGTGGCTGCCAAAGGCGGCGGCTCAGAAAATAAAACTAAGTTTGTGATGCTCAACCCATCAGATTCACTGGTGGACTGGGTGCTCAAAACCGTACCCACCATGGGCGCCGGCTGGTGTCCGCCCGGCATGCTGGGCATAGGCATAGGCGGTACGGCAGAGCATGCGATGCTAATGGCCAAGCAATCGCTGATGGGTGATATTGACATGAGCGATTTGCTCGCACACGGTCCAAAAAACAAACTCGAAGAATTACGTGTTGAGCTCTATGAAAAAGTGAATGCACTGGGCATAGGCGCGCAAGGTCTTGGTGGCCTGACGACTGTACTGGATGTCAAGATCATGATGCATGCAACGCATGCCGCATCCAAACCTGTCGCGATGATTCCGAATTGTGCAGCAACTCGACATGCACATTTTGTGCTGGATGGTTCGGGTCCGGCTTATATGGAGCCACCGTCACTTTCCGAATGGCCCGAGGTGCACTGGACGCCCGATACACAAAAATCAAAACGCATTGATCTGAACACACTGACAGCGGCCGAAGTCGCGTCATGGAAGCCAGGCCAGACCTTGCTCCTGAATGGCAAGATGCTGACCGGCCGCGATGCCGCACACAAGCGCATTCAGGACATGCTCGCCAAAGGCGAAAGTCTGCCCGTGGATTTCAAAAACCGTGTGATCTACTACGTGGGTCCCGTGGATCCTGTGCGCGATGAAGCGGTAGGCCCCGCGGGACCAACGACGGCAACACGCATGGACAAGTTCACTGACATGATGCTCGAGAAAACCGGCCTGATCGCGATGATCGGCAAAGCCGAGCGTGGCCCGATTGCGATTGAATCGATCAAGAATCACAAATCCGCTTATCTGATGGCCGTGGGTGGTGCTGCTTATCTGGTCTCAAAAGCGATCAAGAGCGCCAAGGTAGTCGGGTTTGCCGATCTGGGTATGGAGGCGATTTATGAATTCGACGTCACCGATATGCCAGTCACCGTGGCCGTCGATTCGAGCGGGACTTCAGTACACAACACCGGCCCCAAAGAATGGCAGGAACGTATTACGGCCACGATAGGCAAGATTCCGGTCAGCGTTGGATAAGGCCCTGTCCTTCGGCCGCATGTCCAACACGACGCCCATTGGTATCTTTGATTCAGGCATAGGCGGCTTGTCGGTACTGCGCCATGTGCGCACGCTGCTGCCGAATGAGGATCTGCTCTATTTTGCGGATTCCGGTTTTGCGCCTTATGGTGAAAAACCGGAATCTGTCATCGTCGAGCGTGCGCTGGGGATCGCCGCATTTCTGCTCAGGTTCAATATCAAGGCCATGGTGGTGGCCTGCAACACTGCAACGGCCGCAGCGATTGCTGCTTTGCGCGAACGTTATCCGGATCTTCAAGTGGTGGGTGTAGAGCCGGGACTCAAGCCGGCGGCGGCGCTAACGCGCTCTGGTGTCGTTGGCGTGCTGGCTACGGCAGGTACACTCGCCAGCGACAAGTTTCAAAAACTGCAGCAGCAGATTTCGGCTGCCACGGGCGTGACTTTCATTCCGCAGGCCTGTAATGGACTGGCGGACCAAATCGAAAAAGGCGAACTGCAATCGCGCGATACCGCTGCATTGGTACAGCGCTATGTGGCGCCATTGCTCGCTCAGAAGGCAGACACTCTTGTACTTGGATGCACTCACTACCCGTTTGTCGAGGCGCTCATCGCCAGCGCCACCGCCGAGAGTCCGGTGCATCTGGTGGATACGGGTGAGCCGGTCGCACGGCAGCTCGAGCGTCTGCTAAGTCAGCACGGACTGCTGCGCACTGATGCGTCTCCTCAGGGGGAGCTGAGCGTCTACACTACCGGCAGCCGGACGGCGCTCGTCACTGCGTTTCGGGTGCTGCTGGATCTCAATCCTGTGGTCAACGAGGTGGCGGGACAGATGGACTGAGGGGAAAAACATGCGCAATATGCCGCTTCTATGCGGTTTGCATATCGAAGGACGCCCTTCGCGGCTGGAATTTTGTATAATTAGGGGATTGTTTCGGTAACAGCCGAAGTGACGCTGTTTCAGTGGTGGCCGTAGCTCAGTTGGTAGAGTCCAGGATTGTGATTCCTGTTGTCGTGGGTTCGAGCCCCATCGGCCACCCCATTAATTTCAATGACTAAAAGCCCGGTGATGCCTGGCTTTTTGTTTTCTTACTCTGCCACTGCCAACCGCCACAAAGAAATCACCTCTGCCGCCCGCGCACTGTGCAGGGCATCACTGACATCAGCCACTTTGGCGTGCGTGGGCTTCGCGTCAATTTTTCCCAGCACACGCAAGCCAGCACTTTCAATGATGTCAAGCAGCTGCTGACGGCTGCGCAATTGCAAATGCTCGGCGAAATCGGACAAAATCAGCCAGCCTTCGCCGCCGGGCAAAAGATAAGACGGCAAACCTTCCAGAAATCCGCGCAACATTCGGCTGTCGGGATCGAAAATAGCATGCTCAAGCGCTGAGCTCGGTCGTGCCGGCACCCAGGGGGGATTACAGACAACCAGCGCTGCGCGTCCTTCCGGAAACAGGTCTGTATCGACCACCTCCACCTGGTTTTGCAAACCGAGTCTTTGCAGATTTTCTTTGGCACAAAGGACCGCGCGAGGATTGTTTTCCGTAGCGATAACCCGCGCGATGCCGCGTTTAGCGAGTATTACCGCAAGTACGCCAGTGCCTGTGCCTATATCGAAGGCCAAAGCTTCTGCATTGAGCGCCTCGGGCAATGGCGCCTGAGCTACCAGCGGCACATAGTCCGTACGGACCGGAGCAAATACACCATAGTGCGGATGAATGCGGAATGCCTCCAGCCCCTCTGATGCAGCGATGAGCACCCCCTTTTTGCGCCACTCATGCGCGCCTACGATGCCAAGCAGTTCCCGCAACGAAGTCACATAGGGCCGCCCAGGATTGCCGTAAGCCTCGGTGCAGGCTTGCTTCACATCGGGTGCGCGCCGTAGGGGTACGCTGTGGCTCAGATCAAAGGGTATGAGCACCATACCCAGCGCGCGTGCTCGTTGCGACTGCGAGAGACGATGTCGGTGAAAAGCATCAGGCATCGCACTTTCGGTGGCGAAGCCGGGCTTTGTCGCGTCGGCAGCTTTAGTGGCTTTGGCAGCCTTAGCCGATTTGCGGGATGGCCGGTCAACGCGTCGCGCCAGTGCCTGCAGCAACTGACGTGCGTTCTGAAAATCACCCCGCCACAGCATGCCCGTACCCTCACAAGCGAGGCGGTAGGCTGTATCGGCCGTCATCGTATCGTCAGCAATCACCACACGACGCGGAGGTGACATGCCACTCTCGGAGCGCCAATCGGCATTCAGCGTTTCGCCGTTCTCTGCCCAATGAATCTCGGGGGGCGTATCGGCTACAGGGGTGATGCTATTCATGAGAAAGTCAATGTGGGTCGAGAAGTGCGCGGAGTGTAGCAGGAGAAGCACTCTGCCAGCGGCCTGACGTGTCGGCCTTTCAAGTCAGACACGGGGAGAAAAGTGGCAACGCTCTTCTACACATACTTTCAGAGGGCACGCAGCTTTCTTTGGTACATTAATTCCTTTCCCTAAACAGCAGAGCAGAATTCATGCACAGCAGCGCGCGAGAAAACGTGATTGGCGTCATCGGTGGCAGTGGCATTTATGACATCGACGGACTAGAAAATCGTCAGTGGGTGAGTGTGAGTTCGCCGTTTGGCGAGCCCTCAGACGAAATACTGACAGGTGAGCTTTTTGGCCAGCCCATGGCCTTTTTACCGCGCCACGGTCGCGGCCACAAGATTCCGCCCTCCGAAGTGAACTACCGCGCCAATATCGATGCGCTCAAGCGCCTGGGTGTCACGGATGTGATCTCTCTGTCGGCCGTTGGCTCGCTGAAAGAATCCCTCGCGCCCGGTACCTTTGTGATCGTTGATCAGTTTATTGACCGCACCTTCGCACGCGAAAAATCTTTTTTTGGCAAAGGCATGGTCGCCCATGTGTCTGTCGCCCATCCGGTGTGCTCGCGTCTAGGTGACTGGTTGCAGCAAAGTGCATCCGAAGCGGGTATCGAGGCTGTTCGTGGCGGCACCTATCTGGCCATGGAAGGCCCACAATTCTCGAGTCTGGCAGAATCGAATCTGTATCGGCAGTGGGGTTGTGATGTGATTGGCATGACCAATATGCCTGAAGCCAAACTTGCTCGTGAGGCAGAGCTTTGCTATGCCAGCGTCTCGATGGTGACGGATTATGATTGCTGGCATCCGGATCATGATCATGTGACCGTTGAGCAAATCGTAGGTGTATTGATTGCGAATGCCAACAAAGGTCGCGCACTGGTCAAACAAGCCGTACCCCATCTCAAAACAGATGCACATGCTGCCAATTGCAGTTGCCGCAGTGCGCTTCAACATGCACTGATTACCGCGCCGGAAGCACGCGACCCCGCGATGCTGGAAAAGCTCTCCGCTGTGGCCGGTCGAATGTTGAAATCATGAGTAACACTGCGATGAACAACAGTGCCGGATTGCGCAGGCAAATTCTGTCAGCCTGCAGACGACTTGAAGTCAGTGGACTCAATCGCGGCACCACTGGCAATATCAGCTGTCGGGAAGAAGATCACTTTCTGGTGACCCCCTCGGGTGTTCCGGTGGATACCATGACCGAAACCGGTGTGGTCGCGATGCGTTTTGATGGCACCGTGATTGGTCATGGCAAGCCATCTAGCGAATGGCATTTTCATCGCGACATATTGCAGCAGCGTCCTGATATCAACGCCATCGTCCATACACATTCGCCCTACGCAACGGCGCTGTCCTGCCTGCGTGAAGACCTGCCAGCGTTTCACTACATGATCGCTATCGCCGGTGGTGATTCGGTACGCTGCGCACCCTACACGCTATTTGGCACAGACACATTGTCAGCCTCTGCGGTAGAAGCTCTCTCTGGTCGCAAGGCCTGCTTGCTGGCCAATCATGGTCTGATTGCGCTCGGCAGAGATCTGGACGAAGCGATGGCCG
>JBIIEY010000064.1:0-8542 GCA_044237595.1 Burkholderiaceae bacterium
GTGCCCGCAGACAGTCATGAGATATGTTCAGGTTTGGTAACGTTTCTCAGCTGATAGTTCTCTAAAAATTTTTAGATGGGGATTAAAAATTGTGCTTTACGATGAGGTTTTTCATGTTTGCACTACTGAAAATAGAGAAACGCGGTTTTCCTGCCGTTTCCCACTAAAAAATATTTCTAACTTATTGAGTTAATCGCTATTCACGAAAAATTCTTGCTACTTTTTTTAAATTCGACCAGTAAATCGGAAAGGTCGACTAGCCGTTTAGCGATCAAATGGTGCACATTGTTTTCTTTCTGCCATATTCCATAAACGCCCAATAATCCGGAATTCAACAGTTCTCTTCGTTGTTGCCTGACCAGACTTGGCCAAACAATCACATTGACGACCCCAGTTTCGTCTTCCAGCGTCACAAACACGGTTCCCTTGGCCGTCGCCGGCCGTTGACGCAGGGTGACGATCCCACAGGCGCGCGCAAACTGACCTTGTGCAAACGTATCAAGAGTCGCCGCTGGCAGGAATCGTTTCGATGACAAATACTGACGTAAGAAGGACAGCGGGTGTTGGCCTAAACTGAGACTCAGCATTCGATAATCATTGATAACTTCCTGTATGTCTGTCGGCGCAGGCAAGGTAATGCTATCGATAGCAGGTGGTGCAGCCTTCAGCAGCGCCTTGTCCGGCGCGGCTGCAGAGGCATGCCACAGAGCTTCATGACGATGCCCCGCCAAGCTGCGCAGCGCATTGGCTGCTGCCAGTGCCTGCATGTCACTCGAGGACAGATTGGCTCTGAGTGCGAGATCTGGCAGATCATGAAATTGCTTGATGGCGCGTGCCTCTTCGATACGCCATCCGGCTTCTTGCGATAGCCCGCGGACCAGATTCAATCCCAGCCGGACGGCTGGCTGTGCCGCCTGACTGAGTTCAAGTGTCGCTTCCCAGCTGCTGGTGACTATATCAACTGCGCGCACTTCAACGCCGTGTCTTTGTGCATCCTGAACGAGTTGGGAAGGTGTATAGAATCCCATGGGCTGGCTGTTGAGCAAGGCTGCCAGAAAAGCTGCCGGGTAATGACACTTCAGCCAGGCGCTGGCGTAGGCGAGCAATGCAAAGCTTGCTGCATGACTTTCAGGAAAACCATACTCGGCAAAGCCTTGTATCTGGCTATAAATGGATTCGGCAAATTCGGCGGTATAGCCGCGTGCCAGCATGCCTTGTATCAAACGGTCATGAAATTTTTCCAGCCCACCCTTGCGCTTCCATGCCGCCATCGCACGGCGCAGCTGATCGGCCTCTCCTGCAGAAAAACCGGCGGCAAGCATGGCGATCTGCATCACCTGCTCCTGAAAAATAGGCACACCCAAGGTACGCGAGAGTGCTGTTTCCATATCAGCGCTCGGATACGTTATCGCTTCAAGACCTTGTCGGCGTCGCAAATAAGGATGGATCATGCCGCCTTGTATCGGACCAGGTCGTATGATAGCCACCTCAATTACCAGATCATAAAACGTACGTGGCTGCAGACGAGGCAACATGCTCATTTGCGCACGACTCTCGATCTGGAATACGCCCACCGTGTCAGCTTTGCTGATCATCGCGTAAGTTGCGGCATCTTCTGCGGGAATGTCCTGCAGCTCAAAAGGCTCACCTAGCTGCGCTGATATCAGCTCGAAACTTCGACGCAACGCGGAGAGCATGCCCAATGCGAGGATATCTATTTTCAGTAGACCCAGTGTATCGAGGTCATCCTTGTCCCATTGCACGACACTACGTCCCGCCATGGTGGCTTTTTCGATGGGAACCAGGCGGGAGAGCTTGTCACGTGCAATAACAAATCCACCCGGGTGCTGCGATAAATGGCGAGGAAAACCTATCAGGTCATCAGCGATCTTTTGCCATGATTGCGCGATAGAAGATGCAGGATCCATACCGCATTCAATAAAAACGTCTTCCAGACCATTCTCACTATCCCATCGGCGATAGGATTGCGACAGTCTATCGACGATGGATAAATCTACGCCCAAGGCCTTGCCTGCGTCACGTAATGCACTGCGTCCCCGGTAAGTGATGACAACACCGGTCAGCGCAGCCCGCTGACGACCGTATTTTTCATAAATGTATTGAATCACTTCTTCTCGGCGCTGATGTTCGAAATCGACATCGATATCGGGGGGCTCATTGCGCTCTTTTGATATGAAGCGTTCAAACAGCAGGCTGCTGCGGGCGGGATCGACTTCAGTAATACCCAGGCAGTAGCAGACGGCCGAGTTGGCCGCCGAGCCACGACCTTGACACAGAATATGACGATGCCGGGCAAAACTGACGATGTCATACACCGTCAGGAAATAAGGCTCATAGGCCAATTCTGCAATCAGTGCAAGTTCATGTTCGATTTGCTGCTGCACATTGGCCGGTATGCCTGACGGAAAACGGCGATGTGCACCAGCCCAGGTTTGTTCACGCAGATAGCTTGTCGGTGTCTGACCCGGCGGAACCAGTTCGTCTGGATATTCATAGCGTAGCGTGTCAAGAGAAAACTGACACTGGGCTGCAAGCAGCGTAGTCGCGTGCAATGTCTCATGCGGATAAATGTTAGCTAAGCGCAGGCGCGAACGCAAATGCCTTTCCGCATTCGGAAACAGGGCGTGACCGCATTGCGCTACGGGTTTGCCAAGCCGGATGGCGGCAAGTACGTCTTGCAAGGGCTTGCGTGAACGAACATGCATGCAGACATCACCGGTGGCTACAACACCAAGCGAGTGCATGACAGATGCTTGCATCACGATACGTTTGTGCTTTTCATCCTGCCCTCGATAGAGCAAGCTGAGGGCGAGATACGCACGCGCGCCGAAGGTGGATTTCAGCCACTTGGCCTGACGATGTAATTGGGTCGCACTGATGCCATAGTCGGGTGTCAGCAGTAAAAGACAATCGGGCAAGGTGCGCAGATGCTGATATTGATGCTCAGGATGAGTGAAATCAGTCAGCGTCAGGCGGTAATCTCCCTTCTCTGCCCTACTTCGTGCCAGCGTGATCAGTTCGCACAGATTGCCGTAGCCTTCGCGATTCATCACCAGTGCAATCAGGGTCAGGCAATCCCCCTCTTCTGTATGAACGCGAAACTGACTGCCGATAATCAGTGACAACTGATGCCGCCTTGCCTCGACATGTGCGCGCACAACGCCAGCCAGCGAGCACTCATCCGTGAGTGCCAGCGCGCTATAGCCCAGCGCTGCCGCACGTGCGACCAACTGTTCGGGATGTGAAGCACCGTGCAAAAAACTGAAGTTGGACGCGCACTGGAGTTCAGCATAGGCCGGCAGAGAAGGCGTAGTAGGCATCATGGCTCATGCAAATAGGCCGTGCAAAAACCACCGTGCCTGGTCGACATCTCGCTCGCGGTAAATCCAGTAGCACGCGCCCTCTTCACCCTGCGCAACAAAGTAATCGCGCATCGCAAGATCGCCATCCCACCAGCCTGCTTCAATGCGTTCCGGCCCACTAAGCAAATGCAGTGCCGAACCATAAAAAGGTCGATGCCCACGCAATGTCAGCGCCAGTGGCTGCTCCAGCAACCAGAAAGGCCGTTCGGCAAATCGCGCGCCTGTATCAGCCGGTATTTTTTGTTGCGCTTCGCTGCTTATTCGCCATTGATTGGCGACTTCAGGACGATGATCTGACGCCGGTGCAGGTAGACGTATCGCTTCGGATCCAAGGCGCGCGATCAACAGTTCGAGCAGTCGGCGGTAATCTGCTGGTGTGCCACCAGGTTCAGGAAACAGCTGATCTGTCGGTGGTGCGAATGCAGCAAGCTGCTTGGCTTTGAGCCGCAAGACTGCGACGGGTGCTTTGAGTGCTAACTGGTTCAGTCTTTCTTTCATCAGGCGCAGCAAATGCGCTTCCTGCCATGCAGGCTCTGCCAGCGTGATCTCAATGTCAGTCGAAGCAAGCCGAGAGCGCATGCGCTCATATTCCAGCGTCAGCACCAGCGCAGACACGGCGCATTGTCGCGCAACCAGCCAGCCGGTCATTTGTACCACCAGACGCTGGGCCGCTAACAACAGCTGCTCGAGCTGTTCTGTCGGATAAGCAAATTCGAGAAAGGCGGCAAAGGTTTCTGGCGCCTGTATCCACTCGAATAATTCAGGGGCTTCGCCATAGGCGCGGTCGAGTTGATCCTGCAAGGCAGGATCGGTACGGCGCTTCAAGCCTGCGCGCGGCAAACGACGCAAATCAGCAAGGGTGCTGCAGCCTATGCCCGTCAGCCAGGACTCATATCGCTCTGCGGTGGGAAGCAATCCAACCGGCAAAGTATCCAGACGCCGCTGCATACTCTCGAGTCGAATGACACGTCGCACGCGCCCCTGCTGATGCGCGAACAACCACGCTGCCTGTGCGGCAGGCGCCATGCCCAGACGCAGTGAAAACCCCAGCGCTTGCACACTGCCGCGCACGCGATGGCATAAACGTCGCCGACCACCAAATGCGGAAAGACTGGCGCTGACATCCATCAACAAGGTATCTGCATCGGCGATGGCCAATTCAGGCGTGTATTGCAGCAGCGCCAGAGCAACTGCATCGCGTGCGATGTTCTCTCGTATCACATCACGTGTTTGCAATATGAGTTCCGGTGCCAATAGCTGGGCGCTGGCCGCACGCATGCCAGGACGAATGCCTTGCCGTGCTGCAAGTCGCGAGACTGCCACGACCTGCGCTCTATCGACGATAGCGACAGGCAATGGCTCAGACCAGCGCGGGCGCAGCGATTGAAGAGGCAGCAGTGGCAGGTAAACGGCGATCCAGCAACGCATGATGGAGTTCATCGGTGAAAAATGACCTATCGCCATGCAGCAAAGACCAAGGCAATAGCAAGGGTGTGGCGCAAGGTGGGCCGCGCCGCTTGAGAACATCGATTTGCAAGCCCTGCCCTTTGGGTCGTAACGCGAGACGCAATGAAACTGGCGATGGCACATCTGCCAGCGATAAAGGTCGCAGTAGCCAACACACGATGTCGGATGCCTGCGCCGCGAGTTGCAGACGACGTATGGCTTCATTGCGCAAAGCGCCTTGCCACAGCAATAGCGCACCGCAACTACCGTTACGTAATATTTGTTCGGCACTCCACAAGAGATCAGCGTGGCGTTGAGTTCGTATCCATAGCAGACGTTCAGGTGCCAGACCCCAATCAATCCAGGTCGCGACCTGTGGCGCGTGGGGCGGTTGAAGTAAGGCAATGCGGCCGGCCACCCGTCGCAGCGCTGGCTGCAGCAATCGCATTTCGCCGATGCCGGTTTGACGAATCAGCAGTTCAGTCAATCCACGGTGCGGCCAGCCCTGATTCGGCAATTCTTTGTCGAGCGCCGGCCAACCGCTGGGCGTCACCGATACCCCGGCGACAGCCATCTGCCCGGCACGCCAGACAGTGTGTGCAATGCTGGATGGCAAGGACAGCGAAGGCATGCCACCCGCAGAGGTGGTAAGCGGCAATGTGCTCATATTGCTTTTATGGAAATCAGCTGAAGTGAAGTTCGATTAACATTTATACTGTACAAATATACAGTATAAATTGCATGCGGGAAGTGTAAAAACCGCTGAATTTTTCAGGGTCTTATCAGAAAAATAAAAGCCGGATTGTTAATCCGGCTTTAAGGGGGAAGGTACGATTTATTCGGTCTGGCAAACAAACCTACTCAGGCATGCATCTGAAAACCATCGCCGCCCATTCCTGGAAGTGGCGCTGGGGTGGGTACGGTCTGGTTGACAAAACCTTGCCAAGAGCGAGTGATCTTGAGGAAATTTTTCAGAGTAAGCTGCAAGTCGTTGAGTAGCAAATCTTCGAGGCAAAGCTCGGTGCTGATAATGAGCGCACCCTGGGGTCCGGCGAGTCCGATTTTTACGCCGCCCGTGTCACGCCACATCAGGTTGTAGCAGAGCAGCGCTTCATAAACTGTGTGCTGGTTGGCATCGTTGGCACTGCCAAGTTCTGCGGAAAATACCATACGTGCTGGTTCCTCAGCTGCTTCGATAATAATGATCGTCTCATCGGAAAACTGTATAGCCCAACTGGGCTCTTCAGTCTGCACGATGGCGTCGATGTCCTGCATATGAGGACCAAGCTCCTGAATCAATTGCTGGATTTGTTCGATATTGGTGGCCATGAATGTTCTCGGATAAAAATAAATGTCACAGGATGCTGATTCGGTATTTATTCGCCGATACCGGAATAGTCCGGATTTCGGGAAGTAACAATTGCCTGCGCCTGTGTTTGTAGCTGCTGCATTTTTGTCAGCGATGCGGTAAGGCGTTCAGCCTTGGTCGCATCGCCATAATTGATTTTCAAACTGCCTGCACTGGCAGCGGATTGTGTTTGTTTGGCTTCTGCAAAACTAGTTGCAGCAGTGGATGCTGCGCTGCTCATACCGCCAATCATATTAGGTCCCATCATTTCTATCCCTTTTGAATGAATTTAATTTGATTGCTCAGGCACCCAGATGCAGCATATCCATCGGCCCTGGAAGATTAGCCACTGGCTGATCATTCTCACCAGTCACATACACACTCCAGACTTGTGCGATGCTGACAAAATTGGACAAGACCGTTTGCATCTCATTGAGCGAAAGATCGGAAACGAAAAGCTCATATAGCAAGACGAGTTCACCTCCGGGCCCCGAAAGTGCCATCTTGACGCCGCCTGTATCTTTCCAAAGAAGGTTGTAGCAAAGTAACGTCTCATAAACTGATAACTGCATGGATTCGGAGGGAATCCCTAGCATGGAAGAAAGTACGACACGCTCTGGTTTTTCAGCCCATTCCAGCGTGATTATCGACTGATCATCGAACTGAATCGCCCAGTTTTTTTCTTCGCTCTGAATAACGGCTTCTATCTCGGGCATGCTAGGCCCGATTTCTTCCATCATGATCTGCATGCGCTCTAAATGACTGGCCATGCCTACTCCTCTCTAAAAATATGTTGCACGGACAAGATTTTGGAGATATGTGAAGTACAGCAACAAATAGTTCCCAGAATCCTGGAATTCACCAAAAAATGATGCACACAAAAGCTAAATTTCTTGAAATATTCAAAGAGACACTCAGTAGATTCCCGTTTGATGTTGGGGATAGGCTGAAAAAAGTTGCGTTTTGTGGCGAGACAGTGCAAAAAAAATGCCAGTCGGCAGATGCCGAACTGGCGTTTTTCCTACACAAAAAAATTTACATCAGGAAACTCAGTGAAGTTTTACGCGCGGCATTGTTCTTTGTCTCAACCATTGCGCAACGGTATCAAGCAACATGCGAAGCAATCCATGCAAAGCCATCTGATGCTGGCGGTAAAGTGATAAATACAGCAAACGGGCAAGGAAACCCTGGATTTTGACTGAGCGCCCGACCAGCCGGCCCATCAGATTACCGACAGTGTCAAAATTCCCCAAAGAAATAAGAGAACCATGATCACGGTAAGTAAAGATAGGCAGATTTTTTCCTGCCAGACGCCGTTGCATGCTTTTAACCAGCAAAGACGCCTGCTGATGCGCCGCCTGAGCACGCGGCGGGACGGACTTGCCCGTGGCTGGCCAAGGGCAGCTGGCGCAATCTCCCAGCGCAAAGATGTCCGGATCCGTAATGGACTGCAGGGTGGGCGAAACAATCACTTGCCCCAAGGAATTGGTAGGTAAACCCACACGCCCCAGAACGGCCGGCACTTTGATACCCCCGGCCCAGACCGTCAGATCACTGGGCAGCGTATTACCGCTGGCGGTGAGTACGGCATTGCTGCGCAGCTCGATCACTTTGTCGCCTGTAAGAACCTGAATATCAAGTGCCTGTAACAAACGCGTGGTTTCAGTGGCAATCCGTTCGGGTAGAGGCGGGAGAATGCGGGGACCTGCTTCGACCAGAGCGATCTGAATGTCACGACGCGGATCAAGCTGGTGAAGTCCATAGGCTGCCAACACTTGCGCCGTGTTGCGGAGCTCAGCGGCGAGCTCGACACCGGTTGCACCACCGCCAATAATGACCAAGTTCACCTTGCTGGCTGAGGTATCTTCTGTTTCCGTGAGTCGGGTCTGTGTACGCATGCAAGCAGCCAGAATACGCTTTCGGACATGCTCTGCCTGACTCACGGTATCAATGGCCATCGCGTGTTCAGCTGCACCCGGAACACCGAAAAAGTTGGTCACGCTGCCAATCGCCAAAATCAGCGTGTCGTAGGGTATGTGTCGCTCTGGCAGGATGGGATGGCGATCGTCATCCAGAACAGCACCGACGACGAGCTGACGGTTGACACGATCCAGATCAAGCATTTCTCCTTGCTGAAATTCGAAATGATGCCAGCGCGCCTGAGCAATGTACTCGAGCTGGTGTGTATGGGGATCCATACTCCCCGCTGCCACTTCATGCAGCAAAGGCTTCCACAGATGAGTGGCCGCGCTGTCGACCAGAATAATCTGAGCGTGGCCCTGCTTCCCAAGCTGATCGCCCAGACGAGTAACTAGCTCAAGACCGCCAGCACCACCGCCCACCACGACGATGCGGTGTGGGCGAG
>JBIIEY010000065.1:0-8511 GCA_044237595.1 Burkholderiaceae bacterium
AAGGCATCAAGATTACCGAAGTATTTTGCGAGTGATTTGGCAGTGGACTCGCCCACATGGCGAATGCCCAGTGCATAGATAAAACGTGCAAGCGTCGTGGATTTGGATTTTTCCAGCGCGTCGAGCAAATTTTGTGCTGACTTTTGCGCCATGCGATCCAGTTCGGACAGCATCACGAGACCCAGCTTGTAAAAATCTGCGGGCGTGGTCACCAGACCGCGATCGACCAGTTGCTCGACCAGTTGCTCGCCGAGGCCTTCGATATCCATCGCACGACGCGACACAAAATGCAGCAAGCCACCTTTGCGTTGCGCTGCGCAGGTTATCCAGCCGCCGGAACAACGCGCCACCGACTCTTCTTCCGGCCGCACAATCACAGAACCACACACAGGACACTGGATTGGCATGACGAATTCATGTGCTGCCACAGGACGGCGCTCAGGTACATTGGCGACGACTTCAGGTATCACATCACCGGCACGGCGCACTATGACGGTGTCACCGATACGAATATCCTTGCGACGTACTTCATCTTCGTTATGCAATGTCGCGTTGGTGACGGTGACGCCACCGACAGAAACCGGCGCCAGTCGCGCCACTGGCGTCACTGCGCCCGTGCGACCGATTTGCACGACGATATCCTGCACCACTGTGGTGGCTTCCTCTGCGGGAAATTTATGCGCCAGCGCAAAGCGCGGTGCGCGCGATACGAAACCGAGCGTGCGCTGCTGATCGAGTTGATTGACTTTGTAGATCACGCCATCGATTTCATACGGCAGTTGCGCCCTCTTGGTGCCAATCGATGAAAAGAACGATAGCAAGCCCTCTGCACCTGACACCACCGCACGCTCGGCACAGACCGGTACACCCAGGGTACTGTACCAATCAAGCAGCGCCTCGTGGGTGGCAGGCAGTGCCGCGCCTTCCAGACGTCCGATACCATAGGCAAAAAAACGCAGGCTTCGTTGCGCCGTGATGCGGGAATCCAGTTGCCGCAAACTGCCAGCGGCCGCATTGCGGGGATTGGCGAATTCTTTTTGTCCTGCATCGCGCTGACGTTGATTGAGTCGCTGAAAATCTGCCTTGAACATCAGCACTTCGCCACGCACATCCATCACCTCAGGCAGATGTTTTCCCTGCAATCTGAGCGGTATCGAACGCACGGTGCGAATGTTGGCCGTGACATCTTCGCCGGTATAACCGTCACCCCGCGTGGCTGCCTGGGTCAGTATGCCTTTTTCGTAGCGCAGATTGATCGCCAGACCATCGAATTTGAGTTCGCAGGCATAGCGCACTTCAGCATCGGTCTCAAGACCATCGCGCACGCGCTTGTCGAAGGCCAGAATCTCTTCATCTGAAAAACCATTGTTAATCGACAGCATGGGCACGTCATGCGCCACCTGCGAAAATTCGGGCAGTGGCGCACCGCCTACGCGCTGCGTCGGCGAGTCTGGCGTGATGAGTTCGGGATGGGTGGCCTCGAGTGACTGAAGCTCTTTGAACATGACATCGTATTCCGCATCAGGAATACTGGGCTGGTCGAGCACGTAGTAGGCATGGGCATGCCGATGTAACTCGGCATGCAACCAGTCAGCGCGCCCGCGCCAGTCTGCAGCATCCGGCCCGGTGGCTGCATCGCCGCCGAACAGATCGTTCCGGGACATCAGGCAAACAGACGATGGGCCAGATGCGAACCTGCTGTCACACCCGCCTCTTCCATCGAGGTATAGAAAGAGCGCACTTCATTACCGATCGCAGCAATTGCATCATCCGAGAGCGGCTGCCCCTCGTCATCGACGATACCGCCTGTCAGGCGCTGCGCGAGCGATTTTGCGAAAGCGCTCATGGCAGTGAAGGCATCGCGATCAGGTGCAACCAGTGACACCGGGAGCAAGAGCGTCAGCAGCTTGCTGATCTCGCCAGAAGCACTCGGGTTGGTGGACAAGGAAAACAGCATGCCACCCTCGCCATCGGGCATCACCAGCATGCCATCGGGGCGCTGATCCATGCCCATGCGCTGCAATGCAGGGCGCAAAGTCGACATCATCCATGCCGCGCCACGGGCTTCAATATTGATGGAAAGCTTGGCATCGAACTCGGCGATGAACTGATGCACTTTGCGCGCCCTGGCCATAACGTCCGGCATGTCGGGCAATTCCGGCTCTGCGCCCAAATCTTCAGAGAGCTGATTGATACCAGCCACCAGCTCGGAGAACTCGAGCTCGGTTATGTAGCTGCGTCTCGTGGCCATTTGCATACCGGCCTTGAGCGACGAATAAATACCACCGACCGACACAGGCTCCCAGTCACCGGTTTCGCTTTGCCCGATCACATGCACCGGTTTATTGCCGATGAGGTGTAGGGGCTGAAACGCCGCAACGACCTTCTCCCCACGCACGGGTCCAACGAGTGGCATTGGAATAATGCAGTCGATGAACTCATCCAGAGGCAGCGGCTTGCTAGTGGGCTCGTGCCGGGCGGAAGGTGCTGGCGGTGAATATATCTGCGCCTCATCTTCGATCTGCGCTTCGGGCGGGCTGCCGGCTCCCTCATGCGCCTCGCTCGGGCTTCTGACGTCTTCATGCCCTTCGGCCGGGCTGACCGTGTCGCCCTGCTCGCGCTGCGCGGCCGCTTGAGCAAGCTCGCCCATCAACACATCTTCATGCGGATTGGAAAAAGCGTTATCGACAGATTTTCTGGCGCGCCATTCTCGCCATTTGTCGAAAAAAAGGACGCCGATTATCACGGCGGCACCAATGGCGATCAGGCTGACCTGTAATTCACTCATTGAAAGAGCTCCTGCAGGGCGTGCAGGCCTTCGGCCCGAGACCCAGAGATAGACACAGACTCATCTGAAAAATATTCATTAAGGAAACATTTTAAGCGAACTTGGGCAGCTAATGCGACAAGCTTGCCCACCCGCATTATTGATGATGATCAATTCCGGCCACAATTTTGTCATTAAGATAACAAATCAAGTCAAACCCGCCAGAAAGGATTATCCATGGCTGAAACCTCGGAAATCAAACTGCAGGCACTCACCATGCTCTCCCTGAAACCTCTGATTCGTCGACTGCGACTCTGGTGGTACCGACGCGCCGAAGAACACTACCTTATTTGCGCTGCCGTAGAACACGCCCGTGCGCGCGAGGCCGAGGAAAACGAAGCCTATTACCAAAAACGTGCTGCCATGGCGCGTTCGGCTCAGCATTGGCACTAGTCGCTTGTCACGCTCTCCAACCAAGTGCGCCCCCAGCGACACGGCAAAGCCCCACCGCACCGAGGTCAGGCAGCTTCAGCCTCGGTGGTCAGGGTGGCTGCTGTCTCCATGTCAACCGCCACAATGCGAGACACACCCTGCTCTTGCATGGTCACACCGATCAGCTGCTGCGCCATTTCCATCGCAATCTTGTTATGCGAAATAAACAGGAACTGGGTCTGAGTGGCCATGCGCTTGACCATGGTACAGAAGCGTTCGGTGTTCGAGTCATCCAGCGGCGCGTCCACCTCATCGAGAAGGCAGAACGGTGCGGGGTTCAGCTGGAAGATAGAGAACACCAGCGCCGTCGCCGTCAGGGCTTTCTCACCGCCAGATAGCAGATGAATCGTCGCATTCTTCTTGCCCGGTGGCTGCGCCATCACCTGCACACCTGAATCCAGGATTTCCTCGCCCGTCATCACCAGCTTCGCATTGCCGCCACCGAACAGCTCGGGGAACAACTGGCCGAAGTGGTGATTGACCTTGTCGAAGGTGTCTTGCAACAGATCACGGGTTTCGATATCAATCTTCTGGATCGCATCTTCGAGTGTCGTGATGGCTTCGGTGAGGTCGGCGTTTTGCGCATCAAGGAAGTTTTTACGCTCGCTGGCTTGTGCGAGCTCATCCAGCGCAGCAAGGTTCACCGGGCCCAACGCAGAAATCGCATTGTTCAGACGCGTTACTTCGCCCTGCAGATATGACGCGCGCATATCGTCGGTGAGCTTCTCTGACAGCGCCGCCTCATCAGCCTCGGCTTCGACGAGCTGCTGCGCGTATTGTTCCTGATTTAGACGCGCTGCCTGTTCTTTGAGTTGAAATTCAACGATGCGATCGCGCATGGGCTGCAGCGCACGGTCAGCCGCCAGCTTGGCTTCGTCCTGACCGCGCATGCGTTGCGTGAGCTGATCAAGCTCATGGCGCGCATTGGCCAGTACCACTTCTTGCTCGCTGCGGCGCTCGAGAAGAGATTGCAGACCCGCCTGAGCAGTCTGGTCATCGAGCGACTCCAGTTCGAGCTGACCTTGCTCCATGCTCGCAAATAATTGTGCGGACTGTTCCAGCGCCGTCGAGATATTACGCTTGAGTTCTTCTATGCGATTTTCGTGCGAGCGCTGCGCAAATTCTGCCTGTTGCGCGGCGAGCTCCAGCTCGCGCAAGGCTTCACGCGCCTGATTCAACACTTGCTCGCGCTCGAGATAGACGGTCTGACCATCTTCGTGAGTTTCTTGTACCTGACCCAGTTCAACATCCAGCGTCTCGAGTGCGTTTTCAGCTTCGACTTTGATGTGCTGCTGCTCGGCTTCCTGCGCATCGATTTCTGCCAGATCACTTGCGATCTGTGTGCTGCGCTGACTAAAACGTTCCTGCACTTCAGTTTGACGCAGCAAATCGATTTGCAGACTGTGCAGGGCCTGAGTGAGTTCGTCGACTTGTCGGGTAAGTGATTCAAGACGAGCCATGCCCTGAGTGAGCGCGGCATCGGCCTGCACTGAACGCTGACGCGCCTCATCGGCGAGCATTTGTTGCGCACGCACCTGACGAACGAGATTATCGATTTCCTGCTGGCGCGCCAGCATGCCGTCTTGTTCGGAATCAGCTGCATAAAAACGCACAGCCAGACGGCTGATGAGATGACCTTGACGGGTCACCAGGCAAGCGCCCGTAGGCAGCTTCGAACGCTCGGCCAAGGCTGTTACCGCATCATCAGCGACATACACATGATGCAACCAGTCCTGCATCAGTGCCCGCAGGCCGGGATCATTGATCTGCAACAGCGACAAGAGCGGCCTGAGTCCGGCGGGTGATGCGTCATCCGCAGCAGCCGTGCCAGAGAGCGAAAACAAGGACAGCTTGGCCGGTGGCGCGTCGCTGAAGAAGGCTTTGGCCCAATCCAGATTCGATACCTCAAGCGCGCCGGTACGTTCGCGCAGCACCGACTCCAATGCATTTTCCCAACCGGATTCGATGGAGAGCTTTTGCCACAAGCGCGGCAATTTACCCAACTCATGCTTCTCAAGCCAGGGCGCAACCTTGCCCTCGGTTTGTACATTTTCCTGCAGCTGTCTGAGTGTATTCAGTCTTGCTTCTAGCTGTGCATGGCTTGAATTTTCAGTATTGACGGTTTCCTGTGCGTCGCGGCGTTCCTGCTCGAGTTGCGGCTGCCGCTCGCGTGCAGCTTTCAGCGCTTCGCGCGCCGTGTTCAACTCTGCGTCTTTCTCGTCGGACTGAGATTTAAATGCCGACAACTGCGCCGTATCCGGCGGTGCGAGCATGTTTTTTTCTTGCATCAGTCGCTCGCGACGCTGCGCCAGACTGCCAAGAATATTGGACGCATTACGCTGATGAGCTGATTCGAGCTCAATGCGCTGCTGTACCTGCATGATGCGCGAACGCGATTCAGTGCTCGCCAGTTGCGCCGCACGCCAGCTTTCTTCAATGGCCGGCAGAGCACCTTGCTTTTCCTGAACCGCTTGCTGGGCGATCGCAACCCTCTCGGCATGCATCTCCAAGTCAGTGTCGGCCTGCGACAGCTCGTCCTGGAATTGTGAACTTTGACGCTGCCATTGTTCACGCTGTGCCGATAGCGAATTGAGTTGCGTCTGCAAGCGCGAACGCGACTCGATCACGAATTTAATCTGTGCTTCGAGGCTACCAATTTCGGAGTTGGTTTGATACAGCGCACCCTGAGCCTGATGCATGCGATCACCCGCAGCATAGTGCGCCTGACGCATGTGCTCGAGCTCGGTTTCTATGTGGCGCAGGCGGGATGTCTGCTCTTCAAGATCGGTTTGCGCCTTGTCGATGTCGCGGGCGAATTTTTCCTGCTCGGCCTTGGCTTCATTCTTGCGCAACAGCCAAAGCAGTTTTTGTTTTTCTACTTGATCCGACTGCAAGTCATGGAACTTCGTTGCCACTTCGGCCTGTGATTGCAGTTTTTCGAGGTTGGCATTGAGTTCGCGAAGGATATCTTCGACGCGCTGCAAATTCTCGCGTGTGTCCTGCAAGCGGTTTTCGGTTTCGCGGCGACGTTCCTTGTATTTGGATACGCCAGCGGCTTCTTCAAGGAAAATACGTAGGTCTTCGGGACGCGCTTCGATGATGCGCGAAATCATGCCTTGCCCGATGATCGCGTAGGCGCGCGGACCCAGTCCGGTACCTAAGAAGATGTCCTGGACATCACGGCGGCGTACCGCCTGATTGTTAATGTAATAAGTCGATGTGCCGTCACGGGTCAGGGTGCGTTTGACGGAGATTTCAGCAAAGGTGCTCCACTGACCTGCGGCCTTGCCAAGACTGTTGTCAAACAAGAGCTCCACCGACGCCCGGCCTGCAGGCTTGCGGCTGGTAGTGCCGTTAAAGATGACGTCCTGCATGGATTCGCCGCGCAATTCCGAGGCCTTGGACTCACCCAGCACCCAGCGCACCGCATCAATGATGTTGGATTTACCACAGCCATTGGGCCCCACAACGCCGACCAACTGGCCAGGTACCTGAAAATTGGTGGGGTCGACGAAGGATTTGAATCCAGAAAGTTTTAAAGAAGTTAACCGCACGTTGTGAACTTTTCAGTCGGTAAAAACGATAAACCGGACGAGCTGCCGTCCGGCGGTGTAAAAGAATCACCCAATCATATCATCCGGCAGCCACCCAACCCGCTGCATCGGTGGGCAAACCAAGTAGCAATTACGATGAAAGATGCACACAGGTATAATCCGGCGGCATAGAAAAATAGCCTATCAACAGTCCTCAAACGCGTTAAAACCTGCCGATACCCGTGAATCCGCTACTAGAAAAACTGCAGGCTTATCCTTTTGAAAAACTTCGGCGCCTGTTTGCCGATGTGACCCCTGAGCGGAGCTACCGGCCTATCAGTCTGGGCATTGGTGAACCCAAGCATCCGACTCCGCCGTTTATCCAGAAAGCTCTCGCCGACAATCTGTCGGGACTGGCCAGTTACCCGACCACCGCAGGCAGCGATGCCTTGCGCGCCACGATTTGCGGCTGGCTGGAGCAGCGCTATCGCTTGCCCCGACTGGATCCGGGCTGTGAAGTCTTGCCAGTCAATGGCTCGCGCGAGGCTTTGTTTGCGATTGCACAGGCCGTCATCGATCCGTATGCCAAAGCGGTGGTGGTTTGCCCCAATCCGTTTTACCAAATCTACGAAGGTGCAGCGCTCTTGGCAGGCGCTGAGCCTTATTTCGTTAACTCCGATCCGACGCGTAATTTCGCACCCGATTTTTCCACGGTACCCGCCGACATCTGGCCACGCGTGCAGTTGCTGTTCATCTGCACGCCGGGCAATCCCACTGGCGCTGTATTGACGTTGGATGACTGGAAAGAATTGTTCGCGCTCTCTGACGAACACGGCTTCGTCATTGCGGCCGATGAGTGCTATTCCGAAATTTATTTTGGCAGCCAAAGACCATTGGGTGCGCTCGAAGCTGCGCACAAACTAGGGCGCAAATACGACCGCCTGCTAGCGTTCTCCAGCCTATCCAAGCGCTCGAATGTTCCCGGCATGCGCTCGGGCTTCGTCGCCGGCGATGCGGGCATCCTGCAAAAATTTCTGCTCTACCGCACTTACCATGGCAGTGCCATGAGCCCATCGATTCAGTCCGCCTCGATCGCTGCATGGAAAGACGAAACGCACGTTGAAGAAAACCGCGCGAAGTACCTCGCCAAGTTCAATCGGATCACACCCATGCTCGCCGAGGTACTCGATGTCGCTTTACCCGATGCCGGTTTTTATCTCTGGGCCAAGGTCGATAAGCTAGCCGCTATCACCGATACCGAATTCGCGAAGCGCCTGTACGCCGAATATAATGTGACGGTTTTGCCGGGAAGTTATGTCGCCCGTGAGGCGCACGGTATCAACCCCGGCGCCAACCGGATTCGCATGGCGCTGGTGGCTGAAGTTGATGAATGTCTCGAAGCGGCACAGCGCATCGTTGAATTCACCCGCAAACTCGCGAACGCCTGATTTTTTATCTCCCCCTTCATCGCAATATTTATCTCTGTTTAAAGAAACCACACCATGAGCCAACAACTACAAAGCCTGATCGATAACGCGTGGGAAGAACGCACGAATTTTTCACCGAAATCTGCTCCGGCGGATGTGCGCGAAGCGGTCGCATCGGTACTGGAACAACTCAATCAAGGCACACTTCGCGTTGCTCAAAAAGACAGCGGACAGTGGGTCGTGAATCAATGGGTGAAGAAAGCCGTTCTGCTCTCTTTCCGTCTGGAAGACA
>JBIIEY010000001.1:0-27423 GCA_044237595.1 Burkholderiaceae bacterium
GGCAGTTTGAAAAAACGCGAGAAAGAAGAAGCGCGCGCACGTATTGAAGATGGTTCAGCACAATTGGTCATCGGTACGCATGCGCTGATACAGCAAGATGTGACGTTTGCACGGCTGGGCCTCGTGATCGTCGATGAGCAGCATCGCTTCGGCGTTGCACAGCGACTCACGCTGCGCAACAAAGGCCTGGACAGCGTGCCGCATCAGCTGATGATGTCGGCCACACCCATTCCACGCACGCTCGCGATGACGTATTTCGCAGATCTCGAAGTGTCCGTGATCGATGAATTGCCACCCGGTCGCACGCCGGTAGTTACCCGGCTTATTGCGCAGGAGCGGCGCGACGAGGTGATAGAACGGGTTCACGTGGCAGCAAAAGAAGGGCGGCAAATCTACTGGGTCTGCCCGCTCATCGAAGAATCCGAGGCCTTGCAGCTGCAGACGGCGACTGATACGCATGCAATGCTGACCGCCGCCCTGCCTGATTTGCGCATCGGTCTAGTTCACGGTCGTCTAAAACCGGCAGAGAAGCAGCAGGTAATGGAGGCTTTCGGACGCGGTGAGTTGCAGGTACTGGTCGCCACCACCGTTATCGAGGTAGGCGTTGATGTACCGAATGCCTCGCTGATGGTGATTGAGCATGCGGAGCGATTTGGTCTGTCGCAGCTTCACCAGCTGCGCGGGCGCGTGGGTCGGGGCACCGATGCCAGTGCCTGCCTGCTGATGTATCAGGGCCCACTGGGTCTGGTTGCCAAACAGCGCCTGGGCATCATGCGTGAAACCGCCGATGGCTTCGAGATCGCGCGGCGCGACCTTGACATACGCGGTCCCGGTGAATTTCTCGGTGCCCGCCAATCCGGACAAGCGATGCTGCGCTTCGCTGATCTGGAAACAGACCAATGGCTAGTAGAACAGGCACGTGATGTTGCAAACAATCTGTTGACCCATGCACCCGAAATTGCTGATGCTCATCTGGCGCGCTGGCTGGGTGCGAAAGAAGATTATCTGCGGGTCTGACACGACCGTAACGAGAATGGCATGAAGCGCTTGCACCGAGCACTGAATCCGGCACTTGTGCGACACTTGCGTCCATGACACTCACCGAACTGAAATACATCGTCGCCGTCGCACGTGAAAAACACTTTGGCCGTGCCGCCGAAGCCTGTTTCGTCGCTCAGCCCACACTCTCGGTCGCCATCAAAAAACTGGAAGACGAATTGGGTGTGCCCATCTTCGAGCGCGGCGGCGCCGAGGTTTCAGTTACTCCTATCGGTGCTCAAATCGTCGCTCAGGCCGAGCATGTGCTTGAGCAGACCGCCTATATTAAAAACATCGCCAAGCAAAACAAGGATCCGTTGGTGGGCCCGCTGCGGGTTGGTATCATTTATACGATCGCACCCTATCTTCTGCCGCAATTGATACCGACCCTGATCGACAATTTCCCGCAAATGCCGCTGATCCTGCAGGAGAATTTCACGGTCAAACTGATCGAGTTGCTGCGCGCCGGCGAACTGGATGCTGCGATCATGGCGCTGCCTTTCAATGAACAAGGCATGATGGTGCGCCCGCTTTATGACGAACCCTTCATGATCGCCCTGCCACGCCATCATCAATGGTCCAAACGCGCAGCCATCTCCAGCGCAGAACTAAAAACTGAGACCATGCTGCTGCTGGGCTCAGGCCATTGCTTTCGCGACCAGGTACTTGAGGTCTGCCCCGAGATGTCGCGATTTTCTACCGGGGGTAGCGGTATTGCCCGCACATTCGAAGGCTCTTCATTAGAAACCATCCGTCATATGGTCGCCTCGGGTATCGGCATTACGGTTTTGCCGAAAGGATCAGTGCCAGTTGCACCGGGGCCTGACCATATGCTGCAATACGTGCCCTTCGAAGAGCCAGTACCTTCACGTCGTGTCGTTATCGCTTGGCGCAAAAGCTTTACGCGTGCTGGGGCGATTGAAGCGGTACGACAGGCAGTACTGTCCTGCGCCATGTCTGGCCTCACCATGCTGCCGGATGCCGGGTTGCAGGAAGGCTGACTCTCTTGATAATCCATGCGGACTTGGTATGTGAATGAATTTTTTTCCGCCAATGGAAAGTTTAGGTCGTGTCGAATTTAATACGCGTTAGTGAGGCAAAGACACTGGCTGTGACACTAAAAATACGAGACCCTTAACGCTTTGATTATTCGTCGACTCATCCTCTACGCCCAACTGGTGCGCCTCGACAAACCCATCGGCAGCCTGCTGCTGTTATGGCCCACCTTGTGCGCGTTATGGCTCGCCTCTGCTGGCCAACCAGACTGGCATCTGGTTGTGATTTTTTCAGTCGGTACGGTCTTGATGCGCTCGGCAGGTTGCGCCATCAATGACTTTGCCGACCGCGATTTCGATCGTCATGTCAAACGTACCGCAGAGCGTCCGCTGACCGCAGGAAAAATCAGGGCCTGGGAAGCGGTAATGGTGGCGGCGGTGCTGGCTCTGTTATCGCTTGCGCTAATACATCCACTTAATATACTCACCAAACGGTTATCGGTACTCGCCGTTCTGATCGCCGCAAGCTATCCCTACTTCAAGCGTTTTTTTGCGCTGCCGCAGGCTTATCTGGGCATTGCGTTCGGCTTTGGCATTCCCATGGCTTACGCCGCCGTGCTCAACACGGTACCCGCTGAGGCATGGGTGCTTCTGCTGGCGAATGTCTTCTGGGCGCTCGCCTACGATACGGAATACGCGATGGTTGACCGGGATGATGACTTGCGGATAGGCATACGTACCTCTGCAATTACCTTCGGACGCTACGATGTGCTGGCCGTCATGCTTTGCTATGCGATCAGCATCGCTCTGATCACGGCGGTGGGTGTGCAACATGGATTGGGCAAAGGATTTTTCATCGGTATGCTCGCTGCTGCCGGCATTGCCGTTTATCACTGGACGCTGATCCGCGGGCGTGAGCGGATACGATGCTTTGCTGCGTTTCGCCATAACAATTGGCTTGGCGCTGCCGTATTCGCGGGCGTTGTATTGGGCTGAACCCAATCTCATCGATTGAATGCCGCGCGCAGACAACAGCGGCTCGTTTTCTTCTGTTTTTTCTTGGTGGTCTCCCGTGTCGGGACAGATAATCACGCGTTTTCACGTAGGCCGCTGCTGCGGCTCGCGCTGCCTGAACGCTTCTATGATCTGCTCAATACAGAATGGATATCTCCGAACTGCTCACCTTCTCGGTCAAGAACGGCGCCTCTGACCTACACTTGTCAGCCGGCCTGCCACCAATGATCCGTGTGCATGGCGACGTACGACGCATCAACTTGCCACCCATGCCGCACAAAGAAGTTCATGCAATGATTTACGAGGTCATGAACGATGCGCTGCGCAAGCGCTATGAAGAAACGCTGGAGGTGGATTTTTCGTTCGAGTTACCCGGTCTGGCTCGGTTCCGCGTCAATGCCTTCAATCAGGACAGAGGCGCCGCGGCGGTGATGCGCACTATCCCGTCAAAAATTTTGTCCTTGCAAGATCTGAAGACACCACCGATCTTCGCTGATCTGGCCTTGAAACCGCGCGGACTAGTACTGGTCACCGGACCAACAGGCTCTGGAAAATCCACCACCCTTGCCGCCATGGTCAATCATGTCAACGAAAACGAATATGCCCATGTGCTGACGATTGAAGATCCGATTGAATTCGTTCATGAGTCAAAAAAAGGACTCATCAATCAACGCGAGGTCGGTCCACATACGCAATCATTCTCAGCCGCACTGCGCTCGGCCTTGCGCGAAGATCCAGATGTCATTCTGGTCGGAGAGTTGCGCGATCTTGAAACGATACGACTGGCACTGACGGCAGCAGAAACCGGGCATCTGGTGTTTGGTACGCTACACACGGTCTCGGCATCCAAAACAATAGACCGTATCGTCGACGTCTTCCCCGGCGAAGAAAAAGACATGGTGCGAGCGATGCTCTCGGAATCCTTGCAGGCCGTGATATCGCAAACACTGATTAAAAACCGCGAAGGTAACGGTCGGGTAGCCGCGCATGAAATCATGCTGGGCACCCCGGCTATTCGCAATCTGATTCGGGAAGCCAAAGTAGCGCAAATGTATTCGGCCATACAAACCGGTACCGCTCAGGGCATGCAAACGCTGGATGCCTGCCTGATGGGACTGGTCAAAAGTCATCGAATTTCGCTGGACGCCGCACGCGCCGCCGCCAAAATGCCCGAGAACTTCACAGGTTGATTATGGAAATCACGCGTGCGCAGTCACTGATGCATCAATTGCTGGGCTTGATGATAGAAAAGGGTGGATCAGATCTCTTCATTACCGCCGGCTTTGCACCGGCCATCAAATTCAGCGGCAAACTCACACCAGTCTCCAAAACAATCCTATCGGCCGAGGAAAGCTCCGGACTCGTTCATGCGCTCATGAATGAATCACAGTTAGCAGAATTCCGAGCAACGCATGAATGTAATTTCGCGGTCAGCCCGCAAGACATAGGCAGGTTTCGTGTCTCGGCTTTCATGCAGCAAGCCAAAGCTGGCATGGTAGTTCGAACCATCACCACCGAAATTCCTGAGCTTGATGCGCTGAACGTGCCGCCACAACTCAAGGATATCGTGATGTCCAAACGCGGACTGATCATCATGGTCGGTGCGACGGGCTCGGGCAAATCGACCACCCTGGCAGCAATGATCGGGCATCGTAACGCGAACAGTCACGGGCACATCATCACCATCGAAGACCCGGTGGAATTCGTCCACCCTCACATGAACTGCATCATCACGCAACGCGAAGTTGGTACCGATACCGCCGATTGGCACACGGCATTACGCAATACCTTGCGACAGGCACCCGACGTGATTCTGATTGGCGAGATCAGGGATAGAGAGACGATGGATCATGCGATCGCCTTTGCCGAGACTGGCCATCTGTGTCTGGCAACGCTACATGCCAATAACGCAAATCAGGCGCTGGATCGTATTGTGAATTTTTTTCCAGAAGAGCGAAAGCAGCAGGTGTTAATGGATCTTTCGCTGAATCTGAGGGCCATGATTTCGCAACGACTGATACCTGCAAAATCAGGTAATGGGCGGTGTGCGGCGGTGGAAATCATGCTGAACTCGCCTTTGATATCTGACCTGATTTTTAATGGTGATGTTCATCAGATCAAAGAGCTAATGAAAAAATCGCGCGAACTTGGCATGCAGACCTTTGATCAGGCACTGTTTGATCTGGTCGATGCTGACAAGATTTCTGTCGAAGATGCACTGCGTAACGCCGACTCGGTCAATGATCTGCGGCTCGCTATCAAACTGCATGGAAAAAACTCGCAGGCTGCTGATACGGGCGCATCGATTCAGGGGCTGGATATCATCTAAAGCTGCGGAAGTCCGATCTCATCTCAGCACAATGATGCAGCGTTCGCCGAATGGCACAAGAGTCAAATGACTTGATCGTCTGATGCGTTGAACATGCCTTACTCCGACAAGTAACACCGCATCGGATCAGACCTTGCCAAACTCCTCACCCATTTCCTGACTGCGTTTTGCCGCCGCCTGCATAGCAGCAGCAATCGCCTCACCCACACCTGCGGCCTGCATGGACGTAATCGCTGCGTGCGTGGTGCCACCTTTGGAAGTCACACGCTCGCGCAATACACCGGCTGGGTCGGATGATTGCGTAGCAAGCGCAGAAGCGCCCGTGAACGTTGCCAATGCCAGCGCATAGCCCTGCTCTGCTGTCAGGCCCAATTCCACCGCCGCCTTTTGCATCGCCTCCAAAAAATAAAATACATACGCCGGGCCACTGCCCGAGATCGCCGTTACGGCGTCCAGCTGAGCTTCATCCTCCAACCAGACGGTTTGCCCAACTGCCTGCAAGATGGCATTCGCTGTCTCGCGCTGCTCAGGCGTCACGCCAGCACTTGCCGTCATACCCGTAACACCTTTACCGATCAGCGCAGGAGTATTGGGCATGGTGCGAACAATCGCCTGATGTCCATTCAGCCAGCGCGATAAATCGACAGCGCGTATACCCGCTGCAATCGACAAGATCAATTGTCCACGCAGATGCGGCACAAGATTGCTGACCACTTCATGCATCTGCTGCGGCTTTACAGCGAGTACCACCACATCAGCCGCTGCCACTTCACTACCGGGTGTTGACGAGGTCCGCACACCAAACTGAGCAGTCAGTGCAGCCAGTGCATCGGGGTTGACATCCACCACATGAATATTCGCAGCAGCGGTCAGCTTGTCGGTCAGGCCACCGATCAATGCCTGTGCCATATTGCCGCCACCAATAAAACAAATTTTTAAATTATTTTGCATAGTCACGTTGTCCAAAAATTGCCGTACCTATTCTGACCATGGTTGCGCCCTCAGCAATTGCAGCACCCATGTCGGCTGACATACCCATAGAAAGCGTATCGGTTTCAATGCCGGCCTCACGCAGCTGCTGTGCCAGCTGACGTAACAAGACGAACGGACCTCGCTGCCTCTCTGGATCTTCAGTCGGCTCGGGAATGGCCATCAAGCCGCGCAACTGAAGATGCGGCATCGCTGAAACCGCCCGTGCCAGTGGCAACAACTCGTCCGGTGAAACACCACTCTTGCTATCCTCGCCGCTGACATTCACCTGCAAGCAAATTTGCAGGGGCAGCAGATGCGCTGGTCGCTGATCGGATAAGCGTTGCGCGATTTTTTCACGATCCACTGCGTGTACCCAATCAAAATTTTCGGCAATAGGCCGCGTCTTGTTACTCTGAATCGGGCCGATAAAATGCCATTCAAGCATCAGATCAGGACGGGTCGAACGCACGGCCGTCATCTTGTCCAGCGCCTCTTGCAAGTAATTTTCACCAAAAGCACGCTGACCGGCGTCGGCCGCCGCAATGATCGCATCCGGACCAAAGGTCTTGGAGACGGCAATCAGTAATACGGACTCCTGTGGGCGCGCGGCATCCCGCGCCGCCGCTGCGATGGCTTGCCGAACTTGATCGAGACGGGCAGAAATAGACATAGGACGTTATTATCCCTCATCATTTAATTACGGCGGCGCGCCAAGCATACACACCCACAGGAGACACCATGAGCAGCATTTATGACATCACCGCCGACACGCTGACTGGCGAACCCCTAAGCCTGAACGAATTTCAAGGCAAGGTATTACTGATCGTCAATGTCGCTAGTCATTGCGGCTTCACTGGCCAATATGAAGGCCTGGAGGTGCTGTATCGCAAATATAAAGACCAGGGATTGGTCGTATTGGGTTTTCCCTGCAATCAGTTCGGCGCACAGGAGCCGGGCAGCGCCGCTGACATTGGCGCCTTCTGTGAAAAGAACTATGGTGTCAGTTTTCCCATGTTTGCGAAGATCGATGTCAATGGGCCGAATGCTCATCCCTTGTTTCAGCTACTCAAGAGTGAGGCTACTGGCCTGCTAGGTACCGAGGGCATCAAATGGAATTTCACAAAATTCCTGGTCAACCGGGAGGGCAAAGTGCATGAGCGCTTTGCGCCGACCACACGACCGGCCGATCTCGATCGCGATATTCAAGCACTACTGCATGTTTAAAGTAATATTGGCAAAGCAAAACAAATTTAAGCAGAAGTATCGTCTGGGACTCATAGAAGTGATTTGAAACTTCAATGAGGCGTTATCCTGCCTCACCTCGGAAATTCTGCCTTTAAAATAACATCGTGTTCGATGATCGATTGAAAAATCGATCGTAGATCATCCAAATTGATCGTGTGACAAACCCGCCTAAAAAAATAGATGGTTTTTGCTGACCCATCGCATATCCCCGCAACATCCTTAGCTGAACCTTCCTAAATTTCCTGTTACCCAAAAGTTGCGCTCCACACCGGCGATTATCGGATCGCTGGATTCATCGACTACTTCAAAAAAAAGGAGACAACACCATGGATCAGGAAGGATTCAGCGCACTTTGTCGCGCGACCTCACTTGCACTTCAGGTCGAGGATACTGACAAACTTTTTAGCACCGGGGCAATTGATATTGATGACGTTGCATTCGGTATTTTTTTCGAACCCGACCTGGCACCTGATCGAATACTTTGCTACATCGACCTCGGCGCCATCCCTAGCGAAGGTCGAGAAGATATTTTTTCACGCCTGCTGTCACTCAATGTTATCTCGGGGACCAAGACGTCCGGCGTCTACGGCATAGACAAAGACGCAGAGAATGCCCTCTTTGTTCAGCATTTCATGTACCCGGAATTACTCTCGGGAGAGCAATTTGCGTTGATACTCAAGAGCTACGCGTTTCACGCCAAGACGCTACAGATGACGGTGCTAAATCCATCCTACATGGACTCCACGGAAGAAGCCTTACGACACTCCCTAATGTCCAACAACCTTCTTTCTGTTTAGGAGTCATCATGCAAGCAACCCAGAATTACTCAAACCAAAAAAGCAACGGCTATGCTGTTTCCAAAAATACAGCTTTACCTGATTTCAAAAAGGTTAATTCCCAGACCAATTCGAACAACGGCAAATTAAAACCTACTGCAAATCTAAAGGAAGAACACCAGCGCAGCAGAAACCAAAAAATGATTTTTCCTGAGTCTGATCATCAAAAAAATCAGGAAGAGCCACACAAAAAAGATGTCGCCAAAAAGCAAGTAAGGATTAAAAGTAAAAATATAAATTTTCACAAAAAAAAAGAATTTGAAAAAATTCAATCTCATGATTCTTCTGAGACCACTATTAGCTATTCACATAGCTCAAATACAGAGTCTTATGCCAACACAAATAAAAATAATCTTTTAAAAGATAAGGCGGTGCTCGATGGAAAAGTTCAGCATCTTAAGGAAAAACAGGAAGCGACGAAAAATAAAGCAAGTCGGGACTATGAAAATCGGGGGCGCGAATTAGAAAGGCTTGAAGAAGAACTCAAGTCAATTAACAACGAACTTGGCATAGACAATTCTTATCTGAGTACTTCACTTGCATTTGAAAAATTTGATTCAACGAGAGAAAAAAAAACTGAAGAAGTTCTTTCAATAGTTAAATTTAACAAGATAGTGAAAGCGATTCAATTAATTGAAGATGAAATTATAAAAATAGAAAAAAATAATGGCGGATCAAAAAAAACAAAATCAGAAATCATTGAATTAGAAAAAAATAGAGATCATCTCGCGAGCTTGATTGAGAATTTTACGGAAATTTTTGAAAAAGAAAAAAATGACACTGATTCAAAAAAATCAGGCCTCCAAATAGGGAAAAAACCGAAACTTAATCGAACAAGTCCTGGCCTACGAAGTACCGACGCAGAACGAAAGGCAGATCGCTCCAAATTAATTGACACATCATCAGATCAAAACGATTATTACCAAGAGTTATGTTCTAGATTTGAATTATGTTTAGAAAAAATAAGCAAAGTAAAAGACAGCTTAGAAAAAGTGAATTCATCTACCGAAGATGACGAACTAAAAACTGAATTGCGGAGGCAATATAAAATCCTTGGTAATGTAGCACAGGAATTACAAGCCTTTTCCCCTCCGGCAAACGATAGTCATAACATCACTCTCTTGCTTAAAAAAATAAAGTCGCCAAAAACCAAGAAACTTGAAGATGAATATGATGAAGCATTCAAGGAATACAAAAGAGAACTTGATACTTACAGCTGCACTTGGCTAAAGGCAGCTGCTGGAAAATTATTTGCCGGTCCTTTAGCATTTAGCACTTCCTTCCTTGTTGGAAATACCATCACTCGCTTGGTGCCCCCTGCTCATCAAAGATGGGTCAGCTATTCAATAGCGCCCGTTTGGTCAGGAGCAGCCCATGCTCTTTTTACCGGCCCCATTGCTAATCAGTTACTTTCTCGGATGTGGACAAGTCCGATCTTGGGAGAGATGAAAAATTACTTCCTCTTGCTGGCAAGTTACGGTGCAGATCGTTGGAAGGGAGAATTAGACAAGAAAAAATACAGTAGCAAAGATACTGGAAAGACAGAAAAATTAACGATCGTCGAACGATGGGCTGAAGAGCGATCTATTTTTGAAATTAACTGGGAAAGAATGAAAACCGAGGAAGCAGGTTATTTAGCTTACTCCATGAACTATATTTTAAAAGGTATTGTTCCTACAGTTGCTCCTGCGGCTTTCGCTCCCAAGGATCTACTAACACGCGGTTATGATGCGATAGCCCATGGGGTAGCTGGCGCGATATCTAGCGCACAATATGTTTATGCGCAGCAGTACCTCAGGAGCCTGGACCCCAAAGCTGAAGAAAAAATACTGCCGACTCGAGAGATATCAGGTATGGAGGCAGCAAAGCTGAAATCGTTGGCAGTCGATTTAGAAAAAGCCATCCACTCCGATCAATACAAAAATGATCCAGTTGCTCGACCCGCATTAGCACATCTGTTACGCACAACAAATAGAGCCGCAATCATTGCGGAACGCAAGTCGCACTATTTGGGCACCCTGATACATGAATTAAAGAACTCTCTCAAAGATGTTCCATCTGGTCTTGATATGACAGCGGAAGCACTCGGCCGAATCGTATCGTTAATGTTTGTTGCTGGTATGTCTCAGGTTACGTCCGCACTCCGACAAAGTCCTCATCCAGGACTACGGTTTTTAGGCAACGTGATACCTGCTATTGACTTAATAGTGCCGCCCGGCTGGGCATTTCGGGGCTTGTATACGGGCTATATCCGAGCAGCATTAGAACTGGTATACCAGATCAATAAATCCGATGAGAAAAAACCGAATGATAAAAACCAAGATACCGTTACTCGCATGCCTAAACTTGATCCAACTCCAATGGACGAAACTGCACAATCTGGATCAAAAACTAACGCTGCCAGCAATGATGCAGGTAATCACGGAGACGATGACAACAGCGTCGTTGTCACCGTGACGGAGGAGGAAGACAGCAGCATCATTATCCCCATGGCGGATGACTCGAGTGACTGGGATGGAAACCCAGATTCGAGTGACGAACAGGGATGGTAAATGACGAGAATGGCAAAGCAAACAGTGTTTCCTCAATCTCCATCGTGATTGAGTAGAAAATGCTTCACGATGTAAGAAAAATTGCGGGCTCGGTATGGCGGTGCCGGCTCCGTGATTTTCAAAGACTCTGATCGATTAACTCAATCCAGTGCCGCACAGGCGTATTGGTGCCTGACTGTAAATGGGTCAGGCAGCCGATATTGGCTGACACAATCTCATCAGCCTGAGTTGCCTCAAGATTTTTCAGTTTGTTATCTCGCAGCTGATAAGACAATTCAGGCTGCAATACCGAGTAAGTACCCGCCGAGCCACAGCACAAATGGCTGTCAGCGCACAGCGTCACATCAACACCAACAGTGCGCAGTACGCCCTCGACCTTGCCGCGAATCTGCTGACCATGTTGCAGCGTGCAAGGCGGATGATAGGCAACGCGTTTTTTTACTTTCACTTTGGCGGCGAGCTGCTGCTCGAACGCTGGCATGATTTCCGATAAGTCTTTCGTCAGTTCAGAAATACGTGCTGCACGCGCTGCATACGCTGTATCGTGCGTAAGCAAATGACCATACTCTTTAACCGTCACACCACAGCCCGAGGCCGTCATCACAATAGCTTCCGCGCCGGCTTCTACATACGGCCACCAGGCGTCGATATTGCGACGCATATCATCGAGTGCGGCGTCTTGATCATTCAGGTGATGACGGATCGCGCCACAGCATCCAGCCTTGGGCGCAATGATCAGCTGTACATCGAGCGCATCGAGCACGCGCGCGGTCGCTGCATTGATATTCGGTGACATCGCTGGCTGCACACAGCCGTCGAGCAACAGCATTTTTCGGGCATGACTGCGCGATGGCCAGACACCTGCGGGTCGCGCTTGCGGTACTTTGTTTTTAAGTACGCCGGGCAACAAGGGACGAACCAGCTGCCCCAGCTTCATCGCCGGGTTGAACACGCTCTTGCGCGGCAGAATTTCTTTCAGCGCTGTACGTACCAGCTGCTGCGCCAACGGGCGCTTGACTTGTTTTTCAACGATGCCACGACCAATATCAACCAGGCGACCGTATTGGACACCCGACGGACAAGTACTTTCACAATTACGGCAAGTCAGGCAACGATCCAGATGCATCTGCGTTTTTTCTGTGGCGGCCTTACCCTCAAGGACTTGCTTGATCAGGTAGATGCGGCCGCGCGGTCCGTCCAGCTCGTCACCCAACAATTGATAAGTAGGACAAGTAGCGGTGCAAAAGCCGCAATGCACACAGCTGCGCAGAATGGCATCGGCCTCCTGACCTTCAGCGGTATCCTTGATGAAATCTGCGAGATTGGTTTGCATTAAGAGTGTGAGTATTCAGAAATCGGGATACATGCGGTGCGGATTAAAAATACCCGCTGGATCGAAGCTGGCTTTCAGGCGGCGGTGAATATTCGCAACGGGTGTCTTGAGAGGATGAAACACACCAACCGATTTATCACCACCACGGAACAGCGTCGCATGACCACCTGCTGCTTCGGCTGCAGCGCGAATGGTCGTGACATCAGCACTGGTTTTTAGCCAGCGCTGCGCGCCGCCCCATTCCGTCAATGTGTCACCCGGCAGCGGCAATACCGGCGTTGTGCTGGGCACAGACAAACGCCACAAGCCCTCAGTCGGCTCTGCAAAGAAATCCATCTGATGTTCGCGCAACTGATCCCAGAAAGTATCTGCATCAGCCAACGCTTCACCACCCATTTTGATGATGGCAGCGTCGACAGCAGCACGAGCGCCGGACAACCGAACGCTCAACTGACCTTGATGCCAGCACGAGGCAGAGATCGGCAAAGGCTGACCACCCCATACATTGATTTGATGTAGGGCTTCGGCTTCCGTCATTGCAAAACGCAAGGACTGCTGCGCCACCGGTTTAGGCAAGACCTTGACGGAGACTTCAAGAATCAGCCCCAGCGTGCCGAGCGAGCCAGTCAGCAAGCGCGACACATCGTAGCCAGCCACGTTTTTCATGACCTGACCACCAAAGTGCAAGACCTCGCCACGCCCATCCATCATCACAGCACCGAGCACAAAATCACGCACAGAGCCCACCGCCATACGGCGCGGGCCTGACAAACCAGCAGCGACGATACCGCCGATGGTGGACATACCATCAAATCTCATCGGCTCAAAAGCCAGCATCTGATTGTGTGCCGACAGTGCCTTGCCAATCTCGCGGAGATTGGTACCACAGCGGGCAGTAATCACCAGCTCAGTCGGATCGTAATCAACGATGCCGGTATAAGGCGTGGTGTCGAGCACCTCACCTTCCAGCTGCTGGCCATACCAGTCTTTGGTGCCATTGCCGCGCAGTCGCAACGGTGATGCGGAATTCGTTGCCGCAAAAATGCGGTCTCTGAAGCCTGCTAATACTTGTTCCATTTTTTATCGGGCCCGCATCAGAATCGTGGCAGATCAGCGAACTTCAGCTGGCCGTGGCGCACATGCATCTTGCCGTACTCGGCACAGCGATGCAGGGAGGGAATCGCCTTGTCGGGATTGAGAAGGAAGGCAGTATCAAATGCCCGCTTGACGCCAAAGAAGGCTTCGCGCTCGGCGGCAGAAAACTGCACGCACATAGAATTGATTTTTTCAATGCCAACACCGTGCTCGCCGGTGATGGTGCCGCCGACCTCCACACAGAGTTCCAGAATCTCGGCGCCGAATTTTTCAGCGCGATCAAATTCACCCGGGGTGTTGGCATCAAAAAGTATCAGCGGATGCAAATTACCATCGCCGGCATGAAAAACATTCGCACATCGCAGCTGATATTTTTTTTCCATCTCGGCGATGCCCAACAAGACCTTCGCCAGATGCTTGCGCGGTATCGTGCCATCCATGCAGTAATAGTCTGGCGAGATACGACCTGCTGCAGGAAAGGCATTCTTGCGACCCGACCAGAATTTAAGACGCTCAGCCTCATCACGCGATACGGCAATGGCAGTAGCACCGGAAGCTTTCAGCACCTCAGTCATGTGTGCGATTTCTTCCTCAACCTCTTCAGGCGTGCCATCCGATTCGCACAGCAAGATCGCTTCAGCGTCAGTGTCATAACCTGCTTTGACAAAGGGCTCGACCATGCGCGAGCTGGTCTTGTCCATCATTTCCAAACCGGCGGGAATGATGCCTGCAGCGATGACGTTCGCAACCGCATTTCCGCCTTTGACGACATCATCGAAGGACGCCATGATCACGCGCGCCAGCTGGGGCTTGGGCACGAGCTTGACGGTGACTTCCGTGGCCACACCCAGCATGCCTTCGGAACCTATGAACGCCGCCAGCAAATCCAGACCCGGCGCATCCAGGCCTTCGTTACCGAGTTCAACCACTTCACCTTCGATGGTCACCATGCGTATACGCAGCACGTTATGGACTGTGAGGCCGTATTTCAGGCAATGCACGCCACCTGAATTTTCTGCGACATTCCCACCGATCGAGCAGGCAATCTGTGACGAAGGATCGGGGGCGTAGTAGAGACCATGCGGCGTTGCCGCTTCGGTAATTGCCAGGTTGCGCACACCAGGCTGCACGATGGCAGTTCTGGCATGCGGATCGAGTTTGATAATGCGATTCAGACGCGCAGTGGATAACACCACCCCATCAGCAATCGGCGTCGCGCCGCCCGACAAGCCGGTGCCTGCACCACGCGGCACGATCTGCACATTCAGACGATGACAAACCTTCAGCACAGCGACTACCTGCGCCTCGGTCTCGGGCAGCGTAACGATCATCGGCAGCTGGCGATACGCCGACAAGCCGTCGCACTCATAGGGACGCGTGTCTTCTTCGTTGAACAGTACCGAATGTGCAGGTAGGTGCTCGCGCAATGCGGCTACGACCTCGCGCTGACGAGAGAGAGAGAAAGCCGTTTCAATGGGAGCATTCATCGGGAATCCTGGTAGAGCGCGTGGCACCACAGCCCGCAGCCTAAAGGACGTTAGTGTAACGAAAGGCTTCCTGCGAAAGTCCCGATTTGACCGTATTTCCGCTGAAAAGCTTTGGGGTGACTGATGAAAGTTTTTGGCTAGCGGGCAAGCATCCGCATCAGGCGCTACGGAAAGTCGCCTGAGTCCACTGGAGGAACGCCGCCACTTCCGGACGCTCCGCAGCCTGCTTTTCATACACAACGTAATAGGCATGCGGCGGAGTCGCGGTCTGCATGTCGAACAGACGAACGATTTCACCACTGTCGAGCAATTCACGCGCGAAGTGTTCGCGGGTCAAACCAATACCATGGCCTCGACGTACGGCTTCAAGTAACAGACCAAGGTCATCAACCCGCAAACCTGTACTGGGCTCAGACCAATCAAGACCGGCAGCCTCAAACCAAGGTTGCCAAGGCTCAAGGGCAGAACGGATCAATGTCGCATTTTGCAAATCTTCCGGTTTGCTGATATCACCTACCTTTTGCAGATAGTCCGGGCTGGCCACCGCAAAGGTCGGCTCAGAAAATAATTTTTCGCATTGCAGATTCGGATACTTGCCTGGCCCGAAACGCACCTCGACATCGCTTTCGCCCAATGCGAGGTCATACAGCGGCACCGATAGATAAATTTCGACCGCGATATCGGGATGCTCTTCGGTAAACGACGCCAACTTGGGTACGAGCAAATAGCGCGCGAAAGTCGGCGGTACCGTGATCTTGATGCGCGGCTGCACCGAGGCAGCGCGGCGCGGCATTGGAAAATCAGTCAGCGTGCGCAGTGCCTGACGCACGACATCGAGATAGCGGCGTCCGAATTCAGACAAACCAACATTGCGTCCATCACGCAGAAACAAGCGCTCACCAACGAACTCTTCCAGCAAGCGAATGCGATGCGAGAGTGCCGAAGGGGTAATACAAAGCTCTTCTGCCGCAAGGGCGAAGGAACCGTGCCGCGCTGCTGCCTCAAACGCCGACAGCGCGTGGACCGGTGGAATGCGTGTTGCCATGAGTAGGTAATCTATGTCTCAGGAAAGCTGCCAGAAAAATTACCAGCGGAAGATCTTTCCTGGATTAAAAATATTATTCGGGTCCAGTGCGTGCTTGATCGATCGCATCATGTCGACCGCATCTTCACCAGTTTCGTGAATCAGAAAATCAATCTTGTGCAGCCCAATGCCATGCTCCCCAGTACAGGTGCCGTCCATCGCGATCGCCCGATGGACCATGCGCTCGTTGACGCCTTCTGCACGCGCGATATCTTCAGGATCCATCGGATCGACCAGCATCTGTACGTGAAAGTTTCCATCACCGACATGACCGACGATACCGTGAATGATGCTCTCTCGTTCGCAATCGGCTTTGGTCTCCAGCAAACACTCCGCCAGACGTGAAATCGGCACGCAGCAATCGGTGGATATCGCTCGACATCCCGGGCGCAATTGCAGCAGTGCGAAATACGCATTGTGACGCGCCTGCCAGAGACGGGAACGATCTTCAGGGCGTGTCGCCCATTCAAAGCCAATAGCTTGATGCTCATCAGCGATTTGCTGCACCAACTCCGCTTGCTCTTTCACGCCATATTCGCTGCCATGAAATTCGAACAGCAGCAAAGGCTTTTCGGGCAGGGTGAGCTTGTCATGCTTGTTGAAAGCACGCACACCGTTTTCATCAACAAATTCAACCCGGGCCACCGGTACACCCATTTGTATGGTCTGAATAACGGTATTAACGGCGCTGGCGATATCGTTAAATGAACAGACCGCCGCCGAGATGGCTTCAGGCTGGGGGTAAATTTTCAGGGTGACTTCTGTAATGATGCCCAGCGTGCCTTCGCTGCCCACAAACAAACGTGTCAGGTCGTAACCGGCTGATGATTTTTTGGCACGCGTGCCAGTCTTGATGATCTTGCCTTCGGCTGTCACAACCGTTAGCGACAAAACATTTTCCCGCATCGTGCCGTAACGCACGGCATTCGTACCCGATGCGCGAGTGGCAGCCATGCCACCGATCGATGCATCCGCACCCGGATCGATCGGAAAAAACAATCCAGTGTCCTTGATCTCGACATTTAACTGCTTGCGCGTCACACCGGCCTGCACGGTCACCGTCAGATCTTCCGGATTGACCGCAACGACCTGATTCATCTGCGAGAGATCGATCGACAATCCGCCCTGCAGCGCCAGTATGTGGCCTTCCAGCGAGGTGCCGGTGCCATACGCAATGATGGGGAAACGATGCTGATTGCACAAACGAACTGCCGCCGCGACTTCGTCAGAGGTGTGCGCAAATACCACCGCATCGGGCAGCATGGGGTCGTAGGAAGACTCATCGCGACCGTGGTGCTCGCGCATGGCCATGGACGTGGACAGGCGATCACCAAAAACCAATTTCAGTTCGGTCAGCAGTGCCTCAGGCAGTTCACGTCTGAGTGCAGAAGGTGGGGCAGGATGGTTCATGGAAGTTTCTCCGTAAGCAATGTATTGTACCCTTTGGCCGATAACAGAACGCCTGAAAATCAGCGGAAACCCCGGGTTTTGCGGCGAAACCTAACATTTTCCCGTATCCTCCGCCCCGACTCTTTTATTTTTATCCACTATGGGCAACCGACTTTCCAAAATCGCCACCCGCACCGGGGATGATGGCACCACCGGGCTGGGTGATGGCAGCCGCACCACCAAAGACGCGCTGCGCGTTCAGGCGATGGGCGATGTGGATGAATTGAATTCGCATCTGGGCCTGCTGCTGTGCGAAGACATGCCACAGGATCTGCGGGAAGAGCTGGTGACTATCCAGCATGATTTGTTCGATCTGGGTGGCGAGTTGTGTATACCGGGTTTCAGTCTCATCACCGATACCCACGTCATCCAGCTCGACACACTGCTGGCGAAATACAACGCCACCTTGCCTGTGCTGGCGGAATTCATTTTGCCTGCGGGATCACGCGCCGCGGCGCAAGCGCATGTCTGCCGCACTGTGTGCCGGCGTGCGGAACGAGCGATCGTCGCGCTGGGCAATGCGGAGACGCTGAATCCGCAGCCCAGACAATATGTGAACCGACTGTCTGATCTGATGTTCGTTCTCGCGCGGGTGCTGAACCGGCATACGGGCGGTGGCGATGTGCTGTGGCAGAAAGCGCGACAGCGTACCTGACTGGATTACAACGACGATGACGCTGCCCCTGCCTGATCCGCGTACTGCGCCAGCATGTGCAGCTGGCGGAACATCAGATCGGTGATGACCATCGATTTTTGCGCTTGACTGAGTGAGGTGCCAACGCTGGTCAGGGCCTGCATCAGCTTGGCAGACTTATCCGCCACAGCATTTGGCTTGTTGTATAGCGGCTTTCATAAAAAGGTAAAGCTCATTGCGTACGAGCAAAATCAAGCCTCAGTACCCGCACCAACCCAATAGATCCCCTCAAACACAAAAAAACGATGCGGCAGCGGCGGCTTGACGCGCGCACATCTCCGACACGCCCATCCCTATGGTGCTGAACTTACATGTTGCGGTAGTTACGAAGTGGAAGTTACTTAATCCACTCACCGACAATCATGCAACCAACGATTACCACCGCTTTTCCTCCGCCAAACAACAATACGGGCACGCCTGACGATGACGCGGACAACGCCCCTGCGCCCAATCGGGTCGCGCCGAGGATGCGTGTTACGACCGTCACACCTGATCCGATGGCGACCGCCGGACCCTCACAACCCATTCCCGTCTAAGATCTCGGCCCGACCACTCAGCCGCTTCTGGTCTCCAGAGGGCAGGCAACAGTGACACCGCAAGCGCCGGGATCAACGCAGGACAAATCGATGCAAGGCATTGATGTCAATCTGGCCGACCAAGACGGCCGGACACCGTTGATGTTAGCCATCCAGGACGGCGATCTGCCGACTGTACAAGCCCTGCTTTCTCACGGCGCTAACGTCAACGCCACTGACAACGATGGCTGGACACCACTCATGTCCGCCGCTGAATACGGCCACCTGCCGATCATTCAGGTTTTGCTGAGTGCACCCGGGATTGACATTGATGCAAAACAATCCGATGGAACAACGGCCCTGTACATCGCTGCAGACCACGACAAGCACGAAGTCGTGAAAACGCTCATTCACAAAGGCGCTAACGTCAACGCCACTGACGACGATGGCTGGACGGCATTGATATGCGCTGCCGAACAGGGCCATCTGGCGACCGTGCAGATTTTGCTGACTGCACAAGGCATTGACATCAATGCTCGAAACGACTTTGGCCAAAATGCCTTATATCTGGCGGCATTCCACAAAATAGATGATATCGCGATAATGCTCATCGAAAATGGTGCCGATATCAGCCAACTCTATAAAAAAATAAAAACCGCTGACTATTCCGACGAGGAACAACACTTACCGTCCCTTGACTATCTGATGCATTACCTCGCCCAACGCCAGGCAGGCGTCGGCAATTTGAGCATAGAAGCCACCTGGGCCAGTGCGTTTGCGACCTCGGCAATTCCGCCCAAGGCGAGCCGGAAAGTAATCCCCGCGCCCCAATCGCTGGCATTAGATGCTCATATCAATAAAACGCAAGCAGATGGCCCATCGCTGGCTCAAATGGCGTTTCAGACTATCCGCGACCAATTACTCCAACAGAAACTAAGCGCTGCGGATGTCGTTAAACTCATCAGCACGTTTAACAGCAGTACCTTCGCCACAGCCCTGGTGCAAACCCTGGCCATCGCCAGCCAACTTGGGCACTATCGCACTGAGTCGGAACATCAATTGATTTTTAATGCATTACAAACGTCAGGTTTATATGGCGTGTATGAAAAAAGCCAGTCCTGTCTTGATCCTGACAACATCAATCGCTGGCAGGTCTCCGGTCAAACTTTACTGACCCGCGCGGCCCAGGCCGGTGATCAGCTGCTCGTCGATGCGCTGATTCACTGCGGTGCGGCTCACCATCTGCACGACCAGCATGGCAACAATGCCTTGCACGCTGCGGTCAAAGCCGGCAAGTGGTCGGTTTGTCACCACCTGCTGGCGCTCGGTGCCAATCCCAACACCAGCGATCGCAGCGGTATCTCCACCCTGACCTATCTCGCACAGGCTTTTGCCAAAGGCGATGAACAGGCCGCAATCATCGTCGCGACCTTGCTGGCCCCCCTACTGGCCCGCGGTTATCGGCTTGATCGTGTCGTCAAAAATCCTGACCCGGCAAGACCATGGGAAAAGACCACGATCCGGGCAATTTTACAAAGCAATCTGAATCGCTTTGGCTCACACCTTCATCTTCTCTATGCTGACGATATCAATCTCGCCGACGCGAATGGCCATACACCGTTGATGTTCGCCGCTCAACATGGCCTCGTGGCAATTTTACAAGTACTCATGACCAAGGGCGCCAACGTCAACCTTGCTGACAACAATGGCTGGACACCGTTGATGGCCGCCGCTGCAAAGGGCCACCTGACGATCATTGAGGCTTTGCTGAGCGCACTGGACATTGACATCAATGCTCAAAAAGCCGACGGCGCAACGGCCCTGATCGTCGCGGCAGCCAACGGCCAACACGAAGTAGTGAAAACGCTGATTGACAACGGCGCTAAGGTCAACGCCACGAGCACCGATGGCTGGAAGCCGTTGATGTTCGCCGCTGAAAAGGGCCATCTGACGACCGTGCAGGCTTTGCTGAGCGTCACCGGCATCGACATTGATGCTCAAAAAGCCGACGGTGCAACAGCCCTGATCGTCGCGGCAGCTAACGGTAAAGACGAAGTCGTGAAAGCACTCATTAACAATGGCGCTAACGTCAACGCCATGGACAACAATGGCTCGACACCGCTAATGTGGGCTTTGAGGCTTGGCCACCAGACGATCGCGCAGGCTCTCCTGGATAACGGGGCAATACCAAACAAACCAACGGCGACAGCATGACCATGCACCCAATCATCGAAAAAGACGCTTCAGTAGTCTGATGACACCCGAGCGTCGTTTTTCGTGCCATCAAAACTGGCGATGCAATCTTTCAACTAATTGTTGGCAACTAACCGTGGTTCATTTAATCCGAGACGCTGCATAACTGCGCGGGCAATACCTTCACCATCCAGGCCGCATTGCGCAAGCAATTGCTGTGCATCGCCATGGTCAATGAACTGATCCGGCAATCCCAGCTGCAGCAGCGGCTTGACGATGCCGGCCGCAGCGAGCGCCTCAGCCACCGCTGAACCTGCACCACCCATCACGCAACCTTCTTCGATCGTCACCAGCAAATCATGACTTGCGGCCAGCTCGGCCACGAGCGCCGCATCAAGCGGCTTGATGAAGCGCATATTCGCAACCGTAGCATTGAGTTTCTCCGCCGCCTGCAATGCTGGCGCGACCATGGTGCCAAATGCCAGCAGCGCAACCTGCTTACCCTTGCGACGAATTTCGCCTTTGCCCAGAGGGATCTCCGTGAGCTCAGGTGCCACATCGACGCCTGCGCCAGCACCGCGCGGATAGCGCACAGCCGCCGGGCCGGCATAGCGATAAGCTGTCGTCAGCATTTGCCGACATTCGTTTTCATCGCTCGCTGCCATCACCACCATATTCGGTATGCAACGCAAGAAAGCGAGATCGTAATTGCCTGCATGCGTTGCACCGTCCGCACCCACGAGCCCAGCGCGATCGAGTGCAAATGTCACATCCAGATTTTGCAAGGCGACGTCGTGAATTAATTGGTCGTAACCGCGCTGTAAAAAGGTGGAATAAATTGCTACGACCGGCTTGAGTCCTTCACAGGCCAGACCCGCGGCAAAGGTGACCGCATGCTGCTCGGCGATACCAACGTCGTAATAACGCTCCGGATATTTCTGTTCAAACTTCACCATGCCCGAGCCCTCGCGCATGGCGGGCGTAATACCAATCAGCTTCTCGTCGACGGCTGCCATGTCCGAAAGCCAGTCGCCGAACACTTGCGTGTAGGTCATCTTGCTGGCAGCGGCGGGCTTGATGCCTTCGGTGGGATTGAATTTACCGGGGCCGTGATAGAGCACAGGATCGGCCTCGGCCATCTTGTAACCCTGACCTTTTTTCGTGACCACATGCAGAAACTGAGGACCGTCGAGATTTTTCAGATTTTGCAGCGTGGGTATCAGCGAATCAAGATCATGCCCGTCGATAGGGCCGATGTAATTGAGACCGAATTCTTCAAACAGGGTTGCCGGCACCAACATGCCTTTGGCGTGCTCTTCGAATCGCTTGGCGATTTCAAACATGGAAGGCGGCAAAACTGATTTGCCCATATTTTTGGCGGCTGCATAAAACTTGCCTGACATCAGCCGCGCGAGATAACGATTGAGCGCGCCCACGGGTGGCGAGATGGACATGTCGTTGTCATTTAGGACAACGAGCATTTTGATGTCATCGTAAATACCCGTATTGTTCAAGGCTTCGAACACCATACCCGCCGTCATCGCGCCATCACCAATCACTGCCACCGAGTGACGGTCTTCTTTTTTGGTGCGAGCGGCAAGTGCCATACCCAACGCCGCAGAAATGGACGTCGATGAATGCGCGGTGCCAAAAGTGTCGTAGGAACTTTCATCACGACGCGGAAAACCGGACAAGCCGTGCTGCTGACGCAGGGTTGGCATGCGGTCACGTCGCCCGGTGAGAATCTTGTGCGGATAGGTCTGATGTCCAACATCCCAAACTATTCTGTCTTCCGGTGTATTGAAAACGTAGTGCAGCGCTATCGTCAGCTCGACCGTACCGAGGTTGGACGATAAATGTCCACCGGTCTTGGATACCGACTCCAGCAGATAGTTGCGCAGCTGGTCTGCCAGCGTTTTTAGTTCAGCGCGCGACAGGCTGCGCAGCGCGGCAGGATCATTGATTTGTTTTAATAAGTCCATAGTGGGTGTCTCAGGTTTTTCTGTGCACGATCAGATCGGCCAGGCTCTTGAGCCGCTGTGCGCCATCCCCAAATGGCTTAAGTGCACTGTGGGCATCCTGCCGCAACTTCTCTGCCAGAGCAAGCGACTCTTCATGGCCAAGTATGGACACATAGGTCGGTTTATTATCCGCCGCATCCTTGCCTGCCGTCTTGCCCAGCGTCGCGGAGTCGGCGGTGGCATCCAGAATATCGTCGACCACCTGAAACGCTAGCCCAATCGCGGACGCATAAGCGCGCAGTGCGTCGACTTCGAAGGTGGTGAGGGTTTTACCGGCCATGGCGCCCAGCATGACGGAGGCCTCAAGCAAGGCACCGGTTTTGAGTCTGTGCATCTGCTCCAGTTCCGCCAGCGACAAAACCAATCCGACGGAGGCCAGATCAATCGCCTGGCCACCGCACATACCCAATGATCCGGCGGCGCGTGCCAGCGTTGCCAACATCACAATCCTGCGCTCCGCATCCAGCGAGGCACCAGCCAACACCTCAAAAGCTTGCGCCTGCAAAGCATCACCGACCAGCAGAGCCGTGGCTTCGTCATACTGTTTATGCACTGTGGGCTTGCCACGACGCAGATCGTCATCGTCCATGCACGGCATGTCGTCATGCACGAGCGAGTACGCATGAATCATTTCAACCGCAGCGGCCGCACGCGCAACCGCATCGCGCGGGGCATCAAATAATTCGCCGGCTGCAAATGAAAGCAAGGGTCGCACACGCTTGCCACCATCGAGCACTGCATATTGCATGGCCTCATGCAAACGCTGCGGCGGCTGGGTCGCGGGCGGCAGAAAAGAAAGCAGCAGGCCCTCCATGTTGGCCTGCACAGTGGCACGCCAGGCGGCGAAATCCGAACTCATTCTTCGTCCTCTTCTTCGTCCTCGGTGGCGAATGGCTTGAGCATGTCACCCTCTAGGACTTTTACCTGCTTCTCGACGCGCTCCAGTTGCGCGGCGCAATACTGAACCAATTCTGAGCCGCGCTTGTAGGCCGCAACCGACTCTTCCAGCGGCAGTTCGCCGGATTCCATTTTGGTGACCAGTTGTTCAAGTTCCGCCATTGCGGACTCAAATGAGGCGGAGGCGGGTTCAGATGCAGGTTTTTTAGGCATGACACAGGTCCTGAAAAGGGGAGCCTATTTTAGTGCAAGCGATTTCCCATCCAAGAGAATCCGCGTTCGGTATGCGCTAAAACGGCTTAAGCAATTGTCAAATTAGTACTTTTAAAGACGAAAACCATCGAGAACCTCAGCCAAAAGAGCCTGCGACATCATGAAAAATCGCAAGAGCGTCTGGTTTTTTTGTCAACACCACCCGAACTGAACCCGCGGGTATAATCTCGCTCTCGTCCAAAAAAGTACTGTTCTCTTTCGATTGAATAGGTTTTTGCGGATTCTTTCTCTCTTAGGTTGGTGAAAATTAATTTGGGGGTGGGGATGTCCGATCTGGCCAGTCTCGCAAAACTCGCGCGGTCTACAGCGCAACTTCCGGTAGGCGTTTATTTCGATGACGCTCTGCTGCAAAAAGAAAAAAAACAACTTTTCCAGCAAGGTCCGCAATACGCCGGCCATGAGCTAATGGTCCCCAATGTGGGCGACTACGCAGCGCTCTCCTGGGAAAACGAAGGCCGCATTCTTGTTCGCAATCCGCAGGGCATTGAGTTGATGTCGAATGTCTGCCGCCACCGTCAGGCAAAAATGCTCAGTGGTCGTGGCCATGCAGACAATATTGTTTGCCCTCTGCACCGCTGGACTTACGATCTCAAAGGTGAACTGATCGGCGCGCCGCATTTTGGTGAAACGCCTTGTTTGAATTTATCGACCACACCACTGCATCAGTGGAACGGCCTGCTGTTCGAAAACAATGGCATCGATATCGCGGCACTGATGAAAAATCTGTCAGTGACAAAAGACCTTAATTTTGACGGCTACATGCTCGATCACGTTGAAGTCCATGAGTGCGACTACAACTGGAAAACTTTTATCGAGGTGTACCTCGAGGATTATCACGTTGAGGCTTTCCATCCAGGCCTGGGTAATTTTGTCAGCTGCAATGACCTGCGCTGGGAATTCGGCGAGGGCTATAGTGTGCAAACCGTAGGCGTGAATGCCGCACTGGCCAAGTCAGGCTCGCCGGTGTACCGCCGCTGGCAAGAAGAGGTACTGCGCTACCGTAACGGTGAAGCGCCACCCCATGGCGCGATTTGGCTGACGCTTTATCCGAACATCATGATCGAGTGGTATCCGCATGTGCTGGTGGTGTCCACACTCTGGCCCAAAGGCCCGCAAAAAACGACCAACGTCGTGGAGTTCTACTACCCCGAAGAGATCGTGCTGTTCGAAAGAGATTTCATCGCCGCTGAACGTGCCGCCTACATGGAAACCTGTGCCGAGGACGATGAAATTGCTCTGCGCATGGATGCAGGCCGACGCATTCTGGTCGAGCGCGGCGTCAATGAAGTCGGCCCTTATCAGTCACCGATGGAAGATGGCATGCAGCATTTCCACGAGTGGTATCGCAGCCAGATAGCACTGCAACCGACTTGATGACCGACGCAACCCTCGACGCATTGATCCGACCCGTGATCGCTGCAACCCGCAAGTTGATATCTCTTCTCTGAACCGGGAGCATCCGCTTGCAATCGCTGTGGATGCTCTTTGCCAGCTTTGTATTCGCCATCATGGGCGTGTGCGTGAAGCTGGCATCGACAACCTCATCCACCTCTGAAATCGTGATGTGCCGAGGGCTGGTCGGCATGCTGCTGATCGCAGGCTTCGCTCATATGCAAAAGGTGTCCTTGCGCACCGCCCTGCCGTGGCATCATGCATGGCGCGGACTGGTCGGTGTGACCGCACTTTGGCTGTGGTTCTTTGCGATCGGCCAACTACCATTGGCCACCGCGATGACGCTCAATTACATGGCACCGATCTGGATTGCAGCGATCGTTTTCACGCTGGGCTGGTGGCATAAGCAACGCCGCTTTGAATGGGGACTGGCTGCGGCGATCATCACCAGCTTTGCCGGCGTCGCGCTGCTGCTCAAGCCGACGATTCATGCTGAACAATGGCTGGGCGGTTTGCTCGCGCTGATCTCGGGTTTTCTCTCGGCACTGGCTTATATTCAGGTTAAAAAACTCGGTCAACTGGGCGAGCCGGAATATAGAGTGGTGTTTTATTTTTCGGTGAGTGGTGTTATCGCCGGTTTGCTGAGTGGACTGGCCGATAGCTATCTGCGCACCGGCGAGTTTCACATTTTGCATACACTGAGCGGCACTGATTTTCTGCTGCTCGGATCCATAGGCCTGACAGCGACGATTGCACAGGTGGCGATGACGCGCGCCTACCGACTCGGCGCGATGCTGGTAACGGCCAATCTGCAATACACCGGCATCGTGTTCTCCAGCATCTGGGGTATCGTGATCTGGGGCGATCATTTGTCGCTATCCGGATGGCTGGGTATCGTGATCATTCTGGCCAGTGGTGTTGCAGCCACCTTTTATAATGCCCGCAGCAGTATCAAAACCACAGGCAGATGATCTGATCCATCACCACGGAGAACCGAATGTCGTACACCACGCTTATCTCAGTGACCGAACTTCAACAGCACCTGGATGATCCTGCATACGTGATCCTGGATTGTCGCGGTGAGCTGACCGATCCACGAGCTGGCGCGGCAGCTTTCTCGGCAGGACATCTGCCGGGTGCTCAGCATGCGGATCCGGATGTGCATTTGTCCGACAAGTCACCGGCCAAAGACGGCTCTTTTCGTGGCCGGCATCCGCTGCCATCGCCCGAAAATTTTATTCAAACGTTGCATCACTGGGGCATACATCCGCATTCGCAAGTGATTGTCTACGACGGACATGGTGGCATGTTTGCATCGCGCGTATGGTGGATGCTGCGCTGGGTGGGTCACGCTCACGCTGCACTGCTCGATGGCGGACTGCCAGCCTGGCAAGCGGCAGGTGGCGCCATAACGACAGCGCTCACGGCCAAAGCACCGGGCAGCATCACGCTGCAAGCATCGCTGGTGCGCACCGTATCGGCTGAGGATGTTCTGGCCAACCTCGATACACAACAGTCCATCGTGCTGGACGCACGCGCCAATGATCGTTTTCGTGGAGAGAATGAAACGATAGATCCGGTCGCCGGACACATACCGGGCGCGCGAAACCGCATGTTCAAAGATAATTTGCAAGCCGATGGCTGCTTCAAACCTGCTGATGCCTTGCGCGCAGAGTTCAGTGCGCTGATACGCAGCCCAGAGTCCACGATCGCGCAGTGTGGATCGGGCATATCGGCTTGCCACAATTTACTGGCAATGGAAATTGCGGGCTTGCCGGGAGCGGCCTTGTATCCGGGTTCCTGGAGCGAATGGTCCTCGGATCCATCGCGACCAGTCGCGACCGGTAAAGACTAAGGCGTTTTTTACGAGGTGTGTGATCGAACTCTGGACTAACAATCCGCTCAACAATCACTCACCTGCAATACCGTTAGACATCACGACGGCTTTTGGCAAGCGCCGGGCTTAGCGCTCAGTGCAAATGAAACTGATGCGTCAGCAAGAGTACGAT
>JBIIEY010000066.1:0-8444 GCA_044237595.1 Burkholderiaceae bacterium
GGTCCTGCTGTGTGATCCCTGGGCGGTACTGTGGCCCGGTTTCTGGCTCTCATTTGTGGCAATCGCCTGCATTCTGTATGCATCAGTGGGTCGTACCACGGCAGAGAAGAGCGAATGGGATGTCGCTGAATCAGGGACTGCACCCGCGATCGGGTTTCGCTCACGGCTCGAACAATCATTAGCGGCAGCAACCCGCACGCAATATGCGGTCACGCTGGGCCTGGTGCCGCTGACGATGGCCTTGTTTGGGCAGGTTTCACTGATTGGGCCGCTGGCCAATGCGATGGCTATTCCGCTGGTCAGCTTCGCGATCACGCCCTTGTCGCTAGTCGGGAGCATTGCGCCTGCGCCCGTATCGGTCTGGTGCCTGCAGTTGGCGCACGCGCTGGTGAGCGCACTGGCGCAATGCTTGCAATGGCTTAGCGAGACTTCGTTCGCTGTCTGGCAGGCGCCGCGTCCGGATGCGATCAGTGTGGCGTTGGCGATGGTGGGCACGCTCTGGCTGCTTGCTCCACGCGGCTGGCCTCTGCGTTGGGTGGGTGTGCTGGCCTGGCTGCCGATGGTATTGGCCAGACCCGCGACACCGACACAAGGATTCTGGCTCACCGCATTCGATATCGGGCAGGGCAATGCGCTGCTGATCGAAACCGCAAATCATCGTTTGCTGTATGACACAGGGCCAGCGTATTCAAGCGAGTCTGACGGTGCAACTCGTGTATTGCTGCCTTATTTGCGTGCGCGCGGCATCACTCAGCTCGATGGCCTCATCATTTCCCACAGCGACAACGATCATGCCGGCGGTGCCGCTTCTGTGATCGAGGGTATTCCGATTCACTGGGTACGCTCCTCACTCCCGGAGGATCATGCCTTGCTCAAGCAAATGCCCTCGCATACCGCGTGTCGCGTCGGGCAAAGCTGGACTTGGGATGGTGTGCAATTCGAAATGCTTCACCCGGATGAATACTATGCCAACGCTGACCATCCCAATGCACGCAGCTGTACCTTGCGCATTCGTTACCGCGAGCATGCAGTATTGCTGACTGGTGATATCGAGGCGCCGCAGGAACGCGCGCTGCTGGCGCGTGCCGCTGATCAGTTGTCTGCCAATGTGCTACTGGCGCCGCATCACGGCAGTGGCACGTCATCGACGCCTGAATTTCTCACAGCGGTCTCCCCGCAGCTGGCCTTGTTTCAGGTGGGCTATCGCAATCGCTATCGTCATCCCAAAGCGGAAGTGCTGGAGCGTTACCTGCAGCGAGGAATCAGAACCTTGCGTAGCGACCGGGATGGGGCAGTGCGGGTCAATATCAGTGGTGACATCACTTTCAGTGCCTATCGTTGCGAACGTCGTCGCTATTGGCTTGCGCGAGATTGTACGTAAAGGAGTTTTGCTTGCGATTGCGCAGGGATGCATGCGCCGTATACGTGTCAGCATCAAGAATTTCAGGGATGCATGGGATTCGTGAGCCGAGACGCGACAATAATTTCGCTGCTGATCGCTGGTGCAATGCTGGGTTTGCGGTGTCAGGGTCTTGGTGCCCAAGAGTCATTGCAGACGTTCATCTGAGAGGGACGCCCCACCAGCACGCTGGAAATCGACAACGATTCATTGCTTTTGCGACGCGATGATGGTTTGTATACCAGCGGCGTGCGCTTCTCGCGCAGCTACCGGCTAGGCTCGCCCGAGGGCTGGCGCTCTGCCGGATGGCGTCTCGGCCAGCAGCTCTATACCCCTTCGGATGTACGTGTCCTGCCGGACAATCTGAACCCGCTTGACCGGCCGTATGCCGGCTGGTTGTATGGCGGATTTTTTTATAACGTCGCGGATTTCGATGGCAGTGAACTGGCGTTCGGACTGGATGTCGGTTGTCTTGGCCCATGCGCCGGTGGCCGGTCGACCCAGACCTTTGTTCACCAATTGTTTGATCAACCCGAGCCGCGCGGTTGGAGTACGCAGATTCGCAATGAGGCTGGTGTGGTGTTGCGCGCGGGTGCGCGGGCGCCTTACTGGCGATTGAATCCTCATGCGGACGTTCGCCCCGGGGTGGCTCTGAGGCTGGGCAATATTTTTACCGACCTCACTGCCGATGCCACGCTGCGCGCTGGACGCCTTGAGTCCTCAGCGGAGGCAGCGGGCCTTTATGTCTTTGCGCGAGGGGCACTGCGCGCAGTGGCCTACGATGCCACGCTGGAAGGTGGCATGTTCTCGGACGATCAGGTACGGACGGTCAAACCCCGGCGCATGACCAGCGAGTGGGAGCTGGGATTGCAGTGGTACCAGCCCTCATGGGCATGGCGGCTGTCGCTCGTCAGACGCGGCAATGAAATTTCCGGGCTGTCGGAGTCACTGGGTCGGCAGGATTTTCTGCGCTTGTCGATCAGTTATTTCCCTCAATGACAAGCAGACCACGGCAAATGCTAGGCCAGATTGGGGAAGGGCTGGGGTTCTTTGCGGTATAATTCGAATTTCCCGCGAGTGCCGTCCGGCATATCCTGCAATGACCAAGTTTGTATTTGTCACTGGCGGCGTCGTCTCATCCCTTGGTAAAGGGATTGCTGCCGCTTCTCTCGCTGCGATTTTGGAATCGCGCGGCCTTAAAGTCACTCTCCTCAAGTTAGATCCCTACATTAACGTCGATCCCGGAACTATGAGTCCGTTCCAGCACGGTGAAGTATTTGTCACCGATGATGGCGCAGAAACCGATCTCGATTTGGGTCATTACGAGCGCTTCATTAGTGCGCGCATGAAGAAGGTCAATAATTTCACGACCGGCCAGATCTACGAATCCGTCATACGCAAGGAACGGCGTGGCGAGTATCTGGGCAAGACGGTGCAGGTCATCCCGCACATCACTAACGAAATTCAGGATTTCATTCATCGCGGTGCAGAAGGTTTTGACGTTGCCATCGTCGAAATCGGAGGAACCGTGGGCGATATTGAGTCGCTGCCTTTCCTTGAGGCGGCGCGACAATTGTCGCTGCGTGGTGGGCGCCATCATGCGGCCTTCGTTCATCTGACGCTTGTGCCGTATCTGGTGTCAGCCGGCGAGCTTAAAACCAAGCCAACACAGCACAGCGTGCAAAAACTGCGCGAAATCGGTATATCGCCAGATGCCTTGTTGTGCCGTGCTGATCGCCGTATCCCGGATGATGAGCGCGCAAAAATTTCGCTGTTCTCTAATGTAGAAGAAGATGCGGTCATTTCCGTCTGGGATGCCGACACGATCTACAAGATCCCGCAGATGCTGCATGATCAGGGACTGGATCGCATCGTTTGCGAAAAACTGGCCCTCACGCCCAAACCGGCCGACCTATCCATGTGGACGCGTTTGGTTGATTCGCTCGAGAATCCCAAGCACGAGATCAACATTGCCATGGTCGGCAAATATGTCGATCTGACCGAATCCTACAAATCACTGACCGAAGCGCTGCGTCATGCCGGCATACACACAGAGTCGCGTGTGAATATCGAATATGTGGATTCGGAAGATATCGAAAATCAGGGTGCGGCCAGCCTGTCCAAGTTCGACGCGATCCTCGTGCCCGGCGGTTTCGGCAAGCGCGGGGTCGAAGGAAAAATTGCAGCTGCGCGCTATGCGCGCGAGAGCAAGACGCCGTATCTTGGCATCTGCCTTGGTATGCAGGTGGCATTGATTGAATATGCCCGCCATGTTGCTGGTCTGAAGAACGCCAATTCCACTGAATTTGATCCTTCAACGGAAAATCCCGTTGTTGCGCTGATTACCGAGTGGCAGAACCATGATGGCGTGATCGAACGGCGCGATGCAAACTCCGATCTGGGCGGCACCATGCGTCTGGGTGCACAGACTTGCGATGTCAAGCCCGGTACGCTGGCGGCCGAGATCTATGGTGCGCAGGTAACCGAGCGTCATCGTCATCGCTATGAGGCCAACAATCATTATCTCGATCGTGTAGAGCAAGCGGGTCTGATCGTTTCAGCACGCACGCCGTCTGAATCTCTCTGTGAAATCATGGAATTGCCGCGCTCGGGCGACACCGCGCATCCCTGGTACATGGGTGTGCAGTACCACCCGGAATTCAAATCCACGCCCCGTGATGGTCATCCGCTGTTCATCTCTTTCATCAAGGCCGCGCTTGCGCATAAAGAGGCCGGTAGCCAAAGGAAGGCGGCATGAAACTCTGTCATTTCAATGCGGGTCTTGATCAGCCTTTTTTTCTGATAGCCGGCCCCTGTGTCATTGAATCTCTCGAGATGGCAATCGATACCGCAGGCCAGCTCAAAGAAATCACGGATAGCCTCGGCATTCCCTTTATTTACAAATCCTCGTTCGACAAGGCTAATCGTTCTTCGGGCAGTTCTTTCCGTGGCTTGGGCATGGAAAAAGGATTGGGCATCCTCGCTGAAGTCCGTAAACAGATTGGCGTGCCGGTGCTGACCGATATCCATGAGATCGATGAGATCAAACCCGTGGCCGCTGTGGCCGATGTACTGCAAACACCCGCTTTCCTATGCCGACAGACAGATTTCATTCGTGCGTGCGCGCAATCAGGCAAGCCAGTCAATATCAAGAAGGGCCAATTCCTCGCACCGAATGACATGAAAAATGTGATCGACAAAGCGCGCGAGGCGGCAAGTGAAGCCAATCTGCCCACCGATGTGTTCATGGCTTGCGAACGTGGCGTGTCGTTTGGCTATAACAATCTGGTATCCGACATGCGCTCGCTGGCCATCATGCGCAACACCGGATGCCCGGTCGTGTTTGATGCGACGCACTCGGTACAGCTGCCCGGTGGTCAGGGCACGACGTCGGGTGGACAGCGTGAATTCGTTCCAGTGCTGGCGCGTGCGGCTATTGCGGTTGGCATTGCCGGCCTGTTCATGGAAACGCACCCCGACCCGGCCAATGCGAAATCCGACGGCCCGAATGCCGTGCCTTTGCATCGCATGCGCGAATTGCTGGCAAGCCTGGCTGCGCTTGATCGCGTGGTTAAACAACAGCCTTTTCTTGAAAATGATTTTTCCTGAGTGCCCGCCAGCGCATCCTGAATAAAACCAGTTTGAACCCTGCCTGAATCCTGTCTGTTATTTGTGGAGAGTCTGAATGAGTGCAATTGTTGACATCGTCGGCCGTGAAATTCTTGATTCGCGTGGTAATCCCACCGTGGAGTGCGATGTGCTCCTGGAGTCCGGCGTGATGGGTCGTGCGGCCGTACCATCGGGTGCTTCGACTGGTTCGCGTGAGGCCGTGGAGCTGCGCGACAGTGACAATACCCGCTACCTCGGCAAGGGTGTATTGAGAGCCTGCGAACACATCAACACGGAAATTTCCGAAACCGTGATGGGTCTGGACGCCAGCGAGCAGGCGTTTCTTGACCATGCACTGCTCGATCTGGACGGTACCGAAAACAAATCGCGACTGGGTGCGAATGCGATTCTGGCCGTGTCTATGGCCGTCGCAAAGGCTGCAGCAGAAGAGGCCGGTTTGCCCTTGTATCGTTATTTTGGCGGATCAGCAGCAATGCAGATGCCCGTGCCCATGATGAATGTGATCAACGGCGGCGCGCACGCTGATAACAATCTCGACATTCAGGAATTCATGATAATTCCAGTGGGCGCGCCAAGCTTCCGTGAAGCGATGCGCTACGGTGCCGAGGTGTTCCACACCCTGAAAAAAATTCTGCATGATCGCAAACTGACGACCTCGGTGGGCGACGAAGGCGGTTTTGCACCTTCGGTCGAAAATCATGAGGCGGCAATCAAGCTCATCATTGAAGCAATCGAAAAAGCAGGCTATGAGCCAGGTACCCAGATTGCATTGGGCCTCGATTGTGCCGCCAGCGAGTTTTATCGTGATGGCAAATACCATCTGGCAGGCGAGGGCCTTAGCCTATCCTCGGCCGATTTCACCAACCTGCTGGCCACCTGGTGTGACAAGTATCCCATCATGTCGATCGAAGATGGCATGGCTGAAAACGACTGGGATGGTTGGGCAACCCTGACGGGCGCTCTGGGCAAGAAAATTCAATTGGTTGGCGACGATCTTTTCGTCACCAACACCAAGATACTGCGCGAAGGCATTGAGAAAAACATCGCCAATTCTATCCTGATCAAAATCAATCAGATCGGCACGCTCACCGAAACCTTCGCTGCCATCGAAATGGCCAAGCGGGCAGGTTACACCGCAGTGATTTCACATCGCTCGGGCGAGACGGAAGATTCGACGATTGCCGATATCGCAGTCGGTTGTAACGCCTTGCAGATCAAGACAGGTTCGATGTCGCGCTCGGATCGTATGGCCAAGTACAATCAACTGCTGCGCATCGAGGAAGATCTGGGTGATATCGCCAGCTACCCCGGCCGCCAGGCTTTTTACAATCTGCGGTAAGCTTCACACCCGGAGGCGCTTTCTCGCGCCTGCCGCTACTGAACGAGACTCTCACGCATGCGCCTGTTAATCATATCGCTGACAGTTTTGGTTGTGCTGATCCAGTACCCACTCTGGCTGGGCAAGGGCGGCTGGCTGCGCGTATGGGATTTGTCGCGTCAGGTGGACATGGCGCTGGCGAAGGAGCAAGAGCTCAAGGCGCGTAACGCCAAGCTCGCCACTGAAGTGCAGGACCTGAAAGAAGGTACCGGCGCCATTGAGGAGCGCGCGCGCTACGAACTGGGCTTGGTCAGGGACAGTGAGACATTCGTTCAGGTACTTGATGGGAATGGCAAGCAGCAGGTGGCGGGTGTCAAACCCTGATTCATCAAGACTGTCGCCACAAAATCCGCAAGACCCTCTCGAGTACTGCTTAGATCCCCGCCATGTTCAATGCTGCTGCCCGGTTGGCAGCTGCACCGCATCGGCAATCGACTCCAGCGCAAAAAGCTGCATGCAATCGACAGGATCAAACAGATAAGCCTGCCCGCAGAAATCGCAATTGACATCCAGCTTGCCCAGATCAGCCAATGCGGAATCGATTTCCTCGCGACCCAGCATCTTCAGCATATTGCCGACTTTTTCTCGCGAGCAGCCACAGTGAAATGATGGATGGCGCGGATCGAATACGCGTACCGTTTCTTCCCAATACAGTCTTTGCAACAAGGTCATGATGTCCGTGCTCAGCAGCTCCTGCTGATTCAGCGTGGATGCCAGCGTCACGGTACGGTTCCAGACATCGCCATCGGCCAGAGGGGAAAGCTTTCCGCCATCGTCGGGAAGTTTTTGCAGCAGCAAACCACGAGCGACCTTGTCATCGGCGGCTAGCCACAAGCGGGTATCGAGCTGCTCCGAGCGCATCATGTAATTTTCAATGACAGTGGCAACGGATTCGCCCTCCAGTGCAACGATGCCCTGATAGGCTTGTTGCCCCGGTTTCTTGTCGGTGGGGTCGAGTGTGATTGCGAAACGTCCTTCGCCATGCGCATTCACTAATTGCTGCAAGCCGGCTTGTTCGGATATTTCGGCATCTTCCCGCAGCTTGGCCGTAGCGCGCAGACGTAGCGCAGCATCGCACTCTGCAACCAGTAGTTGAACCGGTCCATCGCCATGAATTTGCATGATGATGGTGCCATCGAATTTCAGATTGGCCGAGAGCAGGGCGGCTGCCGCCATCATCTCGCCTAGTATGGCGCTGACCACTGCTGGGTACGTACGTCGCGACTGTATCTGCTGCCACGCATCTGAAATCTCGATCAACTCACCGCGTACGAGTGAGTTTTCAAACATGAATTTTTGCAGCGTATCCAAACTTAATCCAGACGTTTCAAATGCTTTTGGTAATAGGCGGCGCGTGCAGAATAACTATCAGCACTTTGTTTAAGCGCAGCGACCTGTTCATCAGTCAGCGTACGCGCTACTTTGGCAGGCGATCCGATGATCAGTGAATTGTCCGGAAACTCCTTGCCTTCGGTTACCAGCGCGCCGGCACCCACCAGACAATTTTTGCCGATTTTTGCGCCATTCAACACCACCGCCTGTATGCCGATCAGGCTACCTTCGCCTACCGTGCAACCATGCAGCATCGCCTGATGACCGACCGTCACATCTTTTGCGAGGGTGAGTGGGTAACCCATATCGGTGTGCAGCACGCAGTTTTCTTGCACATTGCTGTTTTCGCCGATGTGAATCAATTCATTGTCGCCGCGCAGGGTAGTCCCAAACCATATATTGGCACGGGATTCGAGCTTGATTTTGCCGATGAGCGTCGCGGACTCAGCGACCCAGGCGTCTTCGGCGATCTCGGGGACATGGTCACCCAATTGGAATATCGGCATGGGGATTAAAATGCGTGAATAGAAACCCGCATTTTACTCCCGACCGCATGAGCGCCGCCGATACTGACCACCTTGCCCAGTCCCGCCAGCCCGTCATTGAACCCGGCGAGTTGCGCGAAGTAGCATTAGCGCTTTTGGCCGAATCCGATGCACAGATAAAAGCAGATTCGACCATGGCGCTCAAGCAACGCTGGGAAGC
>JBIIEY010000067.1:0-8409 GCA_044237595.1 Burkholderiaceae bacterium
CTTCCGATCTCTACAAATCCGAGACAGAACTGAACATGATGGTGGCAATCAAGCGGGCGTTCGATCCGCTTAACCTGATGAATCCTGGTAAGGTGCTCTGAATTCTGCGGACGCCTCATTCGGGATTCCCGTTCAAGAGGCTCTGATGAATGCAATGAATGCCGGCATATTGGCCGCTATCTTTTTATCTTTGATGTGTACCACCCCTCCAGCAGCCGCGATATACAAATGCGAACAGGCTGGTGTCCTTACCTACACCGATATACCCTGCGATGGGCAGCAGCTCTCAGCACCCGCGCTAGAGAGGCCGCGCGGAACAGAAAAAAAAACGGACGATAAATCACTCGCCCGCGAAAAAAAAGAAGTCGCAAAACTACAGGCCATACGAGAGCAACGCGAGCGGCAGGATAAGCAGATCCGCGATCTCTCCGCACGCGGCGCAGCGGCGCGAGAGCGCAAGTGCAAATCCCTCGCGCTGCAGCTAAAATGGCGCGAAGAAGATTTGCGCGAGGCGCCTCTGCATGAGCAAACCAAGGCCCGCAAAATGGCGCGACGCGCTGCAGAAAAATATCGTAACGATTGTCAGTGACAATCAGTGACGATTAGTGATTATCTCGCGGCACACCAAAGGTCGTGGAGATCCGCTGATAATCCACCGCGAAATCTAGACAGCCGCCCGTATCGAGTTGCCCCACGAATTGCCGGTGCAGCGCCTGCCATGGCGTCTGATTGGCGAGCTCCGGCGGCTTCCATGCCGCCTTGCGCGCTGCCCATTCTTCTTCACTCACCAGCGCATTGGCGGTACGACGATTCAAATCGAAACGCACGCGATCACCCGTCTGCAAATAGGCCAGGCCACCACCGACAGCGGATTCGGGCGACGCATTCAACACGGATGGGCTGCCGGAAGTACCGGACTGACGACCATCACCGACACAAGGCAGAAGATTGATACCTTGCCTGACCAGTGAATCCGGCGGCAGCATATTCACGACCTCGGCTGCACCCGGATAGCCAACGGGCCCGACGCCACGCATGAAAAGAATGGAGTCCGCATCGATATTGAGCGAAGGATCGTTGATGCGATCGTGATAATCCTCAGTGCCCTCGAACACAATTGCACGTCCTTCGAATGCACCCGGATCGTCGGGCTTTTCAAGATAGCGCTTGCGGAAAGCCGCCGAGATCACCGAGGTTTTCATCACAGCCGCATCAAACAAATTGCCGGACAAGACTGCAAAGCCCGCCTCCTGTTGCAGCGGCTTGTTATAGGGTCGAATGACATCTGGATTCGATGAAGGCGTATTCGCATAACACTCGCCGATGGTGTGCCCAGACACCGTTATCGCCTCAGGATGCAACTTGCCCGCATTCAGCAGCTCATGCATGACGGCGGGAACACCACCGGCGCGATGGAATTCTTCGCCCAGATACTCGCCAGCGGGCATGCAATTGACCAGCAATGGAATTTTGTAGCCGATGGTGTCCCAGTCATTCAGTTCCAGCGGAACACCCATGTGTCTTGCGATCGCATTGATATGCGGCGGGCAGTTGGAAGAACCGCCTAGCGCGCTTGCAGCAACGATAGCATTCTCGAACGCTGCACGCGTCAGAATTTTTGAGGGACGTAAATCTTCATGCACCATATCGACGATGCGACGACCGGTGCGATAGGCCATCTGCGGACGCTCGCGATACGGCGCAGGTATCGCCGCACAACCTGGCAGGGACATACCCAGTGCCTCGGCAAGTCCATTCATGGATAGCGCCGTGCCCATACTGTTGCAATGACCAATGGAGGGCGCCGAGCTGGCAACCATTTCAAGAAACTCGTCGTAATTTATTTTTCCAGCGGCCATCTCTTCGCGAGCGTGCCAGATCACCGTACCCGACCCCGCACGTGCATTTTTGTAATAACCATTGAGCATGGGACCACCCGAAAGCACGATCGCCGGCAGATCAACACTGGCTGCACCCATGAGCATGGCGGGCGTGGTCTTGTCGCAGCCAGTTGTCAGCACCACGCCATCAAGCGGATAACCGAACAGTACTTCGACCAAACCGAGATAGGTGAGATTGCGATCCAATGCCGCCGTAGGCCGCTTCGTGGTCTCTTGTATCGGATGCACCGGAAACTCGATCGGTATACCGCCCGCGTCGCGTATGCCTTCTTTCACACGAACGGCGAGATCAAGATGATGCCGGTTGCAAGGAGAGAGATCACTCCCAGTCTGCGCAATGCCGATGATGGGCTTGCCACTGTCGCGTAACTCTTCAAGGGTCAGACCATAGTTCATGCACCTTTCCAGATAAAGCGCTGTCATCCCTGGATTGTCGGCATTGTCGAACCATGCGCGCGAGCGCAGCTTGCTTTTCTTTTGCTGCATTGTCTTCCCCCTGAATTCGGACCACTGCCGTGTCCGGTTTGTTATTGAGCCTTTCACACCATCAGCGCCGCTGTTGCTGGCGAGACGGCCCCAACGACGCCACCGGTATGTTGTGAAAGCTACTTGGGGACATTCTAGCGGGTCAGCGCGGCGTGGTCAGCATTACGCCAAAGCTTCCCCATCTACACTGTCCCAACGGACGGATGTGTCAAACTAAAGCGCGGTGGTCGCCACCAGAAATTTACAAAATAAACAAAACAGGGGAAAACAATGAGCAAGCCTTTGATCGGATTTATCGGCGTCGGATTGATGGGCGCCGGCATGGCCAAGAACATCGTGACCAAGGGCTATCCTCTGGTGATCATGGGACACCGTAACCGCGAGCCGGTCGAACGCCTCAAGCAACTGGGCGCGACCGAGGCAGCCAATGCGCGGGAAGTCGCAATGCAGTCCGATATCGTGCTGCTTTGCGTGACCGGCTCGCCGCAAGTGGAGGCGCTGATGCATGGCCCGGACGGTATCTTCGCCGCTAGCAAACAGGGGCTCATCGTGATCGATAGTTCGACCTCGAACCCCGTCTCTACGCTGGCATTGGCGCAAGCCGCCGCCGAGCGAGGTATGCACTTTGTTGATGCGCCTTTAGGCCGCACACCCGCCGAAGCTGAAGCCGGTACCCTTGACACTATGGTGGGTGCGGATCAAGCGACCTTCGACAAAATCAAGCCGGTACTCGATTGCTGGGCGGGAAATGTGGTGCATCTGGGCCCAGTGGGACTGGGGCACAAGATGAAACTGATCAATAACTTCATTGCCATGGGCTACGCTGCCCTGTTTTCGGAAGCGCTGGGTATCGCCCGCAAGGCAGGCTTGAGTACTGAGCAGTTTCATTCGGTGATTGGCAGCAGCCGCATGCGCAACGGTTTCTACGACACCTTCATGAAATGGACCATGGAGGGTGACCACAACGCTCACCGCTTCACCATCAGCAATGCGCATAAGGACATGCGCTACCTGAGCAGCTTGGCCAATGAAATCGGCGCCCTGCACCCGATTCAGTCCATGGTGAAGAATTCCTTCGCCGGGATGGAGGCCGCGGGCCAGGCCGAACGTTACGTGCCGATGCTGGCCGACTTTGTGGCGGCCCTGAACGGCCTGCCGCCATCGCACCCCGCCTGACGTTCTACCTGCACAGGCCAAAGGCCTGTGTCGATAGATCGATAGCGAAGTACTATTATTTTAATATTTGTTTATATAAGACAGCGCATGTGCGCAGACTTATGCCTTATTTATATCATTTTGTTTAAATATAAGTGGACATTAAATAAACTGATGATAAACTTCACTTGAGCTTGATAAACAAATGAACCATTGAGTCATCGGAAAACGTCATGTCTATTGCAATACGGGATTTATCAGGCTTCCACACGATTGGCGTCGTATCCCGCCAAACCGGAATTCATCCTGAAACACTGCGGGTCTGGGAGAAAAGGTACAGCTTGGTTGTGCCGACCCGTACAGACACCGGACGACGCGTTTATTCCGATGAAGATCTCTATCGCCTCTCATTGATCAAGCAACTGGTCGACAGAGGTTATCCACCCAGTGGACTGGCTAGCTTACCGGTGGAAAAACTCAGGGAGCGGCTTGCAGGAAAACTATCGTCTGCGCCAGGGCAAACGCCGACCGAAAAATCAGTGATGAAAGCACTTTTCATTGGGAGTGTATTTCAGTCAGTGATTGACGACCCCATGGCGCCTGCAAGTGACTTCCGCTTACTGGGATGTTACGGCGCATTTTCAGACTACGTGAACGAAGGTAAAAAGGAAAAACCGGACGTGCTGGTTTTTTATTACCCAACACTGCATGAAGATTTGCTTGAAAACCTCCGTGAAGCATTGGAATCCAGCGGCGCCATTGGTGCGGTGGTAGTGTTTAACATTGCCTCAAGAACGACAGTTGCCTATTTCGAGGACAACGGCGTACTGTGCCTGAAATTCCCCGCAAGCATTTCAGATATACGTCGCGCCTGCGCCAGCGTTGCAGATCTGCCTGCGTTCGGTGCAAGCGGCGATACACAGAAGCACGAACGTCAATTTACGGATGAACAACTAGCTTATCTGGCAATGGCGCAAAATAACATCGCGTGCGAATGCCTGAATCATCTCGCCGAAATCGTCACGCGTATCTCGGCATTTGAAGCTTACAGCTCAGAATGCAGCAACCGCAATCCGGCAGATGTCAAAATCCATCGCCTGCTGCAAAAATCCAGCCAGACTGCTCGCTCGATCATGGAAGAGTGCCTGAATTACGTGATCGAAGCAGAATCCATCAAACTAAATTGATCCACACGTAAACCCGCGCGAACCACTCAAAGAAAATTCGAGTAGTTACGCCGGGTGGCGGATGATGCTGATGTTGCCTTGGATATCTCCGCCCTTTCGAATCTCCAGATCAGCGTAGGCAATATTCCCCGTCGCCACCCCCGTTGATTCGATGAGCAGCGTTTTGTTTGCCACCGTAGTTTCCGAAACTTTGCCGGCAACGCGAACGTGATCTGCAGTTGTCGTTCCCTGAATCGCCCCATTGTCGGTGACGAATACGGATTGTGCCGTCAGGACACCCTGTATTTGTCCATCGATGATTGCCTCGCCAGGCACAGACAAATTTCCCTGCATGCGAACGCCCTCGCCCACTGCGAGGTTGCCATAAGTCGTGTCAGCCATTCATACTCCAGCGTCTGTAAATTCGAAAAAACAAAAAAGGACATCTGTTTGTTAAACAGGAACCACTAACATCTGAAGGGTAAACGCAATTTGCGCCAACAGAAAGCTATATTCCGCATTCAGTATGCGGGGCACAGTGAAAAATAACAAGTTTGCATGGACAGAGGTTATTTTCACAATCGAAAGTTCTCTAAAGAGCAATTTAACTTCACGCTAAAGAAAAAGAATGCAGGTAAATCAGAAGCTTAGAAACGATACTTAAAGCGCTATCCGCAATGGTGAAAATAATTGGCAAATAATCACCATTGACAAGACATAACAAATGCTTGAGTTTCCTGTATTGGGAGCGTGTAGAGACAATATAAAACTATAAAAAGCAGAATGATTGGCGCGAAACTCAGAAAACGGCGCGAGGAGCTCGGATTGACAGTCCAAGACATTGCTCGTCAGACAGGTATGTTTGACAAGCAAATTGTCGCCTTGGAGAGCGATGATCATGGCGCTTACATGACGGATAAGCTTCATTTGAGCCGTTTGCTCATGTTGTACGCGCGAAAAATTCAGCTCGAGCTGGAACCGCTTGAAATCGAGTTTATTGACGGTGCAAAGAAAACAGGTGATTTCAGATTAGCCGGTCATGCCGTACCAGCGTTTCTGCGAAACAGAGGAGAATAAGAATGCCATCACCCCAAAAACAAATCATCACCTACCGGCAGTCCGCTGACTCGCGCATCGACTTTGAAACTGCGATTGAGGGCAAAATCGAATTCAAGGGTATCTTTGTGCTGGACGGCATCCTCAATGGCGACCTCAAAGGCAAGGCCTACGAACAGACGACCGCGGTGGTAAGCTCACGAGGAAAAATCAACGGTAATATCGTTTGCACGAATGCAGTTGTTGCGGGGACTGTCTTGGGAGATATACGGGCTCAATCACTGGAACTACATGCGGGCGCAAAAGTCTTGGGCGATATGTACTATGACACGCTTCAGGTAGATCCTACTGCCGAAATCAACGGCAAATTCATTCCACAGGAGGCCCCCTCAAAATCTGGCGATGCCGAAACGTCATCGAACACGCAAAGCGGCGCTGGGCTGAGTAAAGCGGTGAGCAAGCTACGCTGGTAAGCCTAGCAATGGATTGGATCAAAATCGAGTTAATCATTGAACTGATTATCGTATTCTCCGCACCACCGGTTTATCAATACTATCTTTGGCGACGCGGTAAAACCTCGCCAGCGCAACTGAAAAAAACCCTCAAAATCTTCCTTCCTTTTTACATAGGCATCATTGCAATTCTGATTGCGTGGACAAGCAATTAAAGATGTGATGTCCCTTGCCTAACGCATCATCAAATGCGTGCACCTGCAGACCGCAGGCAAAACCTCGGACTTTAGTTACTGATATCTGCGAACGACAACAGCCAGCCTCTGAACTTCACCAGGGGCCTGATGGCGCTTTAGTCGCCGGCCCGATCATTTGCACCCTACCCTTTAGGATCGGTATTCAGGGCAATCGGAACAATCGACTAGTAACCGGCTGAGAGGCTTTAAGCGGCCCAAATTCCCGAAGCAACCTCAGCTGAGAAATCGCGCCGCACCCCAGGCACCCCCAAAATATTGGACAAATTATTGACAAACTTTAATTATTCGATGACATTAAACAAAGTATTTATTATTTGTTTATATAATTTTCATTAATTTCTTGATTGTTGTGGTTTTATTTTGATTTAGGTAAAAATAATGTGGACATAATCTTTACTTGTGCTACCATTCGGTCAGAATTTAAATCAACAGTATCCAAACCCTCAGGAGTTAATTATGTTTCGTACCTTTCTAGTAGTAACCAGTCTTTTGGCTGCAAACGTCTCAATCGCCGCGGCTTCGGATGAGCAAGCAACGCTGACCGATAACGAGCCTGTGATGGTGGTCGCTGCTGCAGGAAATAGCTGGACCGTTATTTCGATGGAAAACAGCAAGCAAATGTCGAAGGTCCGCAAGTTCTTCGATATGGGCGCAAATGGCGTCCAACAGATCGACTATGTCGTGAACTGCCGAGACAAATCCGTCGCACTGGCTGGATTCCAGGTGTTGAAGTCTTCCGAAAATGTACCTTCGGGCCCGATGGCAGTGCCGTCGTTTGATGACCTGAGCTTTTACATTCCAAAGCTGGATATCGACCGCAATGTCGCCAACACCGCATGCGACAAGCGTCTGGCGCAGTCAGAGACCATCAAGACAAACTAATCTCCGGACTTGGGGCCGATAAGGTCCCTCCAGGGTTTGTGTTCATCCCCTGCGGAGCAGATCTGCATCAGTAATGATGCAAATTTGCTTCGCAGGGGTTTTTCATTTAATGAGCGCGTTTTTGTCTTCTGGGTCCTTCAGGTTAAGTGACCGAAATGCCCGCCACTGACTGGGGGGGCAAACAACAGCATCCCTCAGGGGGGAAATTGCCTATGTACTGGCGCATAGGAAGTTCGCTTTCCAGTGAGCGCGGTACATGGTGCTGAGCATATACATCCAAAGCGATCGCGGATTGAACTGGTAACGACACACGGTTACTACAGAGGAAATAATTCAAATTTTCCTTGAAGGGCCCACCGCAATGTTCCGCCAAACCCGATTTTTTGTTTTCTTTCTTGTCCTTTTTGTCAACGCTTGCGCCACGCCTGAGTACCAACAAGCACGTAGCCAGTGTGATGGCGAGGGATTCAACCTCTACCCTGTTGTGCAGCAGCCACAGGTTTTCCGCCGAAGTCGGGTTGTGGAAGTGCCAGACGGATCAACCGTCTGCGAAACCCAAAGCGTTCAAAATAAGGAGAAGCGAACCGAGGTTTCATCAGTTCGCAGCGTTTGCCGGCCTGGCATGAAGCCGGTCACGGAGTACTACGACGAGACCGTTATGGTTGATGTAAACAGCGGCGCACGGAATGCACATGTCGACCAGTGTACGAGTAAACTGTGTTTGCAGCGATACGGAAATATGAAATGCAAAGTCTGACAAAACTCTGCCCTATTTAAGAGGCGGCATAAACGCCACAGCTTCGTTAGGGCGGACGCTTGCATGAGTCAGGCTTGGACATCGGAAATCGGCCTCGACACAAAAATATCCGTATTACAAATCCTTGGAGGACGCTGAATAAAGCCGCATTTTATGGTGACATATGAAATCAAAATTACTCAGAAATTTTTTAGCCGGCAGCGTTATTTTTGGAGGCACACTAATATCGACTGATGCCATGTGTGCGTTGACCATTCTGGCAGAAACACGAGAAGGTCTGATCTATATCGACCAAAC
>JBIIEY010000068.1:0-8354 GCA_044237595.1 Burkholderiaceae bacterium
GAGCTTTTGCCGGCACCATTGGGCCCGATGATGGCGCGTATCTCGTGCTCACGTACATCGAAAGAGATATCGGTCAGTGCGCGCACGCCGCCAAACGCGAGCGATATATTGCGCAAGTCCAGAATGACTTCGCCTATCCGACGGCTGTTAGTAAAATTTTCGCTCATCATGCCGCCTTGCGCGCTGACGCAAAAGTTTGGACATCGCGAATTTCCAGATCGGCGCTGATCATGCCCTGACGGCCGTCCTCGAATTTCACTTGCGTCTCGATATACTGGCGTGCATTGCCGGCATACAGCGCATCAATCAGAACTGCATACTTTTCAGCGATGAAGCGGCGGCGCACTTTACGCGTGCGGGTCAGCTCGTCATCATCAGGATCAAGTTCTTTATGCAGTATCAGGAAGCGATGAATCTGTGATCCAGCCAGCAGCGCATCGTCGGCGAGATCGGCATTCACCTTTTCCACGCATTCCGCAATCAGTTCATACACTGCAGGTTGCGCCGCCAGATCGGTATAGCCGGTATAGGGCAGATTGCGGCGTTCAGCCCAGTTGCCAACGGCCTCCATGTCAATGTTGATGAAGGCGTTGCATGCACTGCGGCCATCGCCAAAGGCCACGGCTTCTTTGATGAAAGGGAAGAACTTCAATTTGTTTTCGATGTACTTCGGTGCGAACAAGGTGCCATCCGCCATCTTGCCCACATCCTTGGCTCGGTCGATGATTTTCAGGTGACCATCATTATCGAAAAATCCGGCATCACCGGTGTGAAAATACCCTTCGCTATCGATTGCTTCGGCGGTATCTTCCGGTTTTTTGTAATACGCAATCATCAGACCGGGCGAACGCACTAGGACTTCACCGCTCGTGGCAATCTTGACTTCCACGCCCTGCATGGGCCGTCCAACCGTATCGAGTTTCACATCGCCGGAGCGCTGCATGCACACGGTGACGCAGGTTTCAGTCATTCCATAGAGTTGCTTGAGATTGATGCCGATGGAGCGATAGAAGTCGAACAGGTCCGGGCCAATAGCCTCGCCACCCGTATATGCAACGCGCACGCGTGACATGCCCAGTACATTTTTTAGTGGACCGTATACCAGCAATTCGCCGATCGCATACAGCAACCTGTCGTTGAGCGAAACACCGGATTTGCCATCGAGAAGTTTGAGTCCTACACGTCGCGCAACGCGCATGAAGTAGTGAAAAATACTCCGCTTGATTGCACTGGCATCTTCGATGCGAATCATCACTTGCGTGAGAATATTTTCGTAAATGCGTGGTGGTCCAAAATAATAGGTCGGACCAATTTCACGCAAATCACTCGTAACGGTTGCGGGTGATTCAGGGCAGTTCAGGCAAAAGCCGCTGAGGTGCGACATCGCAAAGGAATACAGAAAATCGCCGACCCAAGCTAAAGGCAGGTAGCACAACACTTCGTCTTCGGGCGTCAGTCCGTCAAATGCGATCAGCGTCTTGCTGGTGGCAATCATCGCCGCGTGGGAGTGGCAGACGCCCTTGGGTTTGCCCGTGGTACCTGATGTGTAAAGGATGACGGCAATATCATCAGGTCGTCCGGCAAGAACCTCGGCCATGAAAAATGAAGGCTGATTTTCGGCGTGTGTACGTCCCAGTGCCTGCACCTGCTCAAACGCGTGAAGACCTGCCTGCGTATAGTTGCGCAATCCGCGTCCGTCGTCATAAATGATGTGCGAGAGACCTGGCACGGTTTCGCGGATTTCGAGCAGCTTGTCGACCTGTTCCTGATCTTCAACGATCGCGAAATCAATACTGGCATTTTCCAGTACATAGGCCATATCGGCGGCAGGCGCGTCCTGATACAAGGGAACAGCAACGCCACCCAGACACTGAGCAGCGGACATCGCCCAGTACAAACGCGGACGGTTGTCGCCAATCACGGCCAGATTCATCCCGCGTTTGAAACCCAATGCAGCGAGTCCGCAGGCGAGTTGGCGGATATGTTCGGCTGCATCAGCCCAACTGGTGCTTTGCCAAATCCCCAGATCTTTTTCTCGGAATGCGGGCTTGCCGGCGCGTATCCGCGCATGTTCAAGCAATAGACGCGGAAAAGTATCCGCTACTGAAGTCTCCCTATCCTGCATGGGCTGTTATTCACTTTTTGTTGGGTTGGTCGGCGCTGGTGACGTGCTGCACTGCTGAGATCCGCAATCATAACCAGCTTGTGACTAAGCGGTAATCATTTAGGTGACTATTCCACAAGTTTTGATGTTGCAACGCAGCATCCCGCGTGTTAATCGCACTCAAGTTCTGGAACCGCACAGACTATTCAGGGTCAATTATCAAGAAAGCGCGGATAAACAAACCCCCAAGCTTTTTTGGCTGAGAAGACCCGTTCGAGAGTCTTGAATTACAGGCGTCCAATTGCAACGCCGCGCTGACTCGCCGTGAAACGGGGGTTCATTGAACGCCCCCAAGTTCTGAGTATTTGTTCGAAAGTTGTCGCGAGCTGTCCGAGTTCACCGCGAGAAGTGCGGGTGTGAAGTATGCCGGGCATCGCAGAGCCGAACTCGGGCTATGCAGCAGATTTTCAAACAGACGTTGAGCTTGAAGAGCCGGAGACTTCCCCATTCATCAGGTGTTACCTAATGCCAATTAGACCGTACCAGCTCTCGCTGCGTTTTATCCTGCCGCTGGCGTTGGTCATTGGATTATCTGCCTTGGTTTTGCTGCCTATGGTGGATGATTTGACACAGCGATGGTTTTTGCGTGATCTCGATACGCGTGCGCAATTGGTGGCGGCATCGATTCGAGAGCCCTTGATTGATTATGTAACGCTGCAGGATGCGGATGCGATGCAGGATTTGCTTGAGCGTGCTGCTATCGACGGTCATTTGCTGGCAGTGGGTTTTTGCGACATTGCAGGCAATCTACGGTATCGCAGTAGCGCCTTGCCTCGTCAGATTCAATGTCGCGGTGCTGGACCTTCGGTCGTGCGCGTCAGCGAGATTTCACTGGAACAGGATGGCATTTCGCTAGGCAAGCTTTTACTAGCGCAAGATACGCGATTTATCCAGCGCCGCAGTGATGAGTTTCGTTTTTATCTTACGGTAGTTTTCTTGCTGATGTTCCTCGTGATTTCTGCGTTGGCGGCATGGATTGCGCACTGGAGCTGGCTCGGCTGGGTGAGGGCGCTCAAAAATTTATTGCGACTCGAAACTACTTCACCACCAAACAGCGTAACACCACCCGAATTTCGTCCACTGGTTGGTGATCTGCGTGCCATGCTTCATCAGATGCAGGTTGATCGACGTATACAACAGCATTCGCCTCAGGCATGGACACCGCAGAAATTACGCTCGTTGCTGCATGATGAACTGGCGGGCGATGAGGTGCTGGTGGTCTCCAATCGTGAACCTTATATTCATGAACAGAGTGAGCAGGGTATCGTCGTTCGACGTCCGGCAAGCGGTCTTGTAACGGCGGTTGAGCCAGTCATGCGCGCTTGCTCGGGTACCTGGATTGCGCATGGCAGTGGTACTGCTGACCGCGTCACGGTTGACGCTCATGACAGATTACAGGTACCACCTGCACGCCCTGCCTACACACTGCGGCGCGTATGGCTAACGCTCGACGAAGAAGAGGGCTATTACTACGGCTTCTCCAACGAAGGTCTGTGGCCGCTCTGTCATATGGCACACGTGCGCCCGGTATTCCGGACTGCAGACTGGGAGCAATATGTCGCTGTCAATCAGCGTTTTGCAGATGCCGTGGTTGCTGAAGCCAATACTGATGATCCAGTGGTGTTGGTGCAGGATTATCACTTTGCGTTGTTGCCGCGAATGGTTAGGGAGAAGCTACCGAAAGCCACAATCATTATGTTTTGGCATATTCCTTGGCCTAATCCGGAATCCTTTGGTATTTGTCCTTGGCGGGAGGAGTTGCTTGAAGGCCTGCTCGGCAATACCCTGCTGGGTTTTCATACGCCATTCCATTGCAAAAACTTTCTTGAAACTGTCGATCGCTATCTCGAAACACGCATTGAGCATGAGGCATCAACAATTTCTTATGGCGGTGAATTGACGCAGGTCGAGCCTTATCCGATTTCAATTGCCTGGCCCGGATCCGAAATCGTGCTGGATGTAGTTCAGTGCCGAACCGAGTTGCGAGAGAGCCTGAATCTGCCTGCAGATCATCGTATCGCTCTGGGTGTTGACAGACTGGACTACACCAAGGGAATCGTCGAACGTTTTCAGGCAGTCGATCGATTGCTTGAAATGCATCCGGAACTAATAGGGCGGTTTTCCCTGTTGCAGATTGCAGCGCCAAGTCGCTCCTCACTGGATGAGTATCAGAATCTGGACGCGCGCGTCCGTAAGCTGGCACATCAAATCAATCAGCGTTATCTGAATCCATTAGCACTTCCAATCGCTTTACGGATTGAACACTACGATGCCGATCAGCTAGCAAAGTGTTACCGCGCCACTGACATTTGTCTGGTCACAAGTCTGCACGATGGGATGAATTTGGTCGCCAAAGAATTTATCGCTGCACGTGATGACGAACTTGGCGTGCTGATTTTGTCCCAGTTCACTGGCGCCGCGAGGGAACTGCATGAGGCGCTCATCATCAACCCTTATCACATCGAACAGGGTGCGCAAGCACTTTACCGAGCATTGACTATGCCAGCGGCTGAGCAGCGTGAGCGAATGCGCAGTATGCGTACGCTGGTGCGTGACTTCAATGTTTATCGATGGGCAGGACTGATGCTGCTGGATGGGGCAAGATTGCGGCGTCGTCAGCGAGTGACGGAAAAAATTCATTCTCACAGTCGGCATCCTTTGCGTCGCGCCGTATGACACCCTTATTCTCCGCGGCTGGCCATGCAAATCTGTGTGATTTTTTGATGAAGCCCGCTTTATGTCTGTTCGATTTTGATGGAACGCTCGCGCCGTTGATTGACAATCCTGCACTGGCAAGTCTGCCGCACACGATACAACAGCAGTTGCAAGCGATTCAGACGCGTGCACCAGTCGGTATCATCACAGGACGCTCAATCACAGACATGCGCCAGCGCTTGAAATTCCAACCGGATTATGTGATCGGCAATCATGGCCTGGAAGGACTGCCCGGCTGGCAGCGGAATGCACCTAAAAACTTCGAGCTCTGTCGTTCATGGCTGGCATCCCTACAGCCTGTACTTTCCGATATCGGTGATGCGGTCTGGATCGAAGACAAGTCTTATTCGCTGACCGTCCATTATCGACATGCAAAAAATCAGGCTCAGGTTGAGCAGACCTTGTCGGCCTGCTTTGAAAAATTATCGCCGACGCCGCGCATCATTACCGGTAAATTCAATGCCAGCTTATTACCTCCCGGCGCTGGTGACAAAGGTCGGGCCGTAGAACAATTACTAATTCTGTCGCACCAGTTTCGTGCGCTTTATGTGGGCGATGACACTACAGACGAGGATGTTTTTGCGTTGAATCATCCTGATATTTTTACTGTGCGCGTGGGCGATGATTTCCCAACAGCCGCCGATTATGTAATCAAAGATCAGGAGGCCATCAAGCCTCTGCTGGATTTACTGCTGGCGCTGCTGCCGGAGCCATTACAGAACCCGCTGATTCAGTTCAGCGCTCGAAGGCAATGAGTCAGCTGGATCTCGGTCTGATAGGAAACTCGCGCACCAGCGCGCTGGTCGACAGGAATGCTCGCATCGTCTGGTGGTGTTATCCGAATTTCGACAGCAATCCGATTTGCTGTAGTTTGCTTCGATCCGATGAGCACAATGCCAGTCCGGATGCTGAAGGTTTTATTGATCTTCAGTTTGATAATGGCCGTACGGTGCGTCAAACCTACCTGCGTAATTCTGCCATTTTGCAGACACGCATGCAGGATGATCAGGGCAATGTGATTGATATCACGGATTTTTCGCCCCGTTTTTATTTGCACGGCCGCATGTTTGCACCTGCCATGGTAGTGCGCATGATCAGGCGTATCGCCGGTCGGCCTCGTATCGCATTAAGACTGCGGCCAGCCTTGAATTACGGTCAGGCCAGCGCGCAGGTACGCTCCGGCGCTCATCATGTGACTTATTTTGGCGGGGCACAAGCGATGCGGGTGACTACGGATGCCTCTGTTACATCGCTGACCGAGGAGCGCAAATTCTTCCTGCATGACAGCATCACATTGCTCATGGGACCGGATGAAACCGTTGATGGTTCGCCGCGCGACTTGGGACGTACATTTTTCGAATCTACTTTGTCCTATTGGTACCGGTGGGTGCGTAACCTCGCCATACCCTTCGAGTGGCAAGACGTGGTTATTCGTGCGGCCATTACCCTCAAATTAAATGCCTTCGACGATACCGGTGCCATCATTGCAGCGGTAACGACCTCCATTCCTGAGTCGCCGCACAGTGGCCGTAACTGGGATTATCGCTATTGCTGGTTGCGCGACGCCTATTTCGTCGTCAATGCACTCAACCAGCTCGGTGTGACGGCAACGATGCAGCATTATCTGGAATACATCCTCAATATCATTGCCGATTCGCGCGATACACCTTTGCAGCCGGTCTATGGCATCCGGCGCGAGACTTCGCTGGATGAATGGATTGCGCCCTCGCTGGAGGGCTATCGCGGCATGGGCCCGGTACGTGTTGGCAATCTCGCCTGGGGACAAATCCAAAACGATGTCTTCGGCGCCGCAGTGCTGGCCAGCACACACGCTTTTTTTGATACCCGCCTCGAAAGGCCCGCCGGCCGTCAGATGTTTACAGATCTCGAACGCTTGGGTGAGCAGGCGATCCGTTGTCATTTGCAACCTGATGCCGGTATCTGGGAGTTGCGTGGTGTGCGGCGCATACATACATTTTCCATCTTGATGTGCTGGGCGGCCTGCGATCGCTTGCGTGCGATTGCGTTGCGGCTCAAGTTGCCATCACGCGCGCAAAGGTGGGCACGAGAAGCTGCTGCGATTCATAAAACACTGACCGATAACGCATGGAACGCCAAGCTGGGTAGTTTCGTGTCGACGTTTGGTGGCGAGCATCTTGATGCCAGCCTTTTACTGATGAGCGAGTTTCAGTTTCTTGCGCCTGATGATCCGCGCTTTATAGGGACATTACGTGCTGTTGAGCGTCATTTGCAGCGAGGTGATTTTTTACTTCGCTATGACGAAGAAGATGACTTTGGCCGACCTGAAGCAGCCTTTTTAGTTTGTACGCTTTGGTGGATTTTGGCATTGGCGCGTACCGGAGAAAAGGTGCGAGCACGCACATTGTTTGAGAAAGTTCTTGCGTGTCGCAACCATCTTGGGCTGCTATCTGAAGATGTATCGCTTGACGGGACTGAATTATGGGGAAATTTTCCACAGACTTACAGCATGGTGGGTTTGATTCAATGCGCCTCCCGTCTATCCCGATCTTGGGAAGAGGCTTATTGATGGTGAGTCCTCTAAAACCAACAAAATACTAGTGCGTGGCCACCACATCGCTTGGTGGATATGGTGCAACAAAAGCCTATCTTTTAAATTTTACCTTTTTAAAATTGTTGAGGTGTTTGCGAACAGCTGGCGCTGATCCAAACACGAAGCAAGGATTACGCAAAATATTTTTTCATTAACAATCTTAGCTAATTAAAAGAATGGATTTTTGATTCATTGATGCTGATGGAGATTGTTAGTGAATGATCTTTACGCAGTCCTGGACACGGCTTCAAAAGAGCATCGGCCGAACTCCAATTTTAAAAAAAAAGGAAATTGATATGAAAAGAAATTTATTGGCTGCCCTGTTGGGCGTAGCTTTACTTTTGCCAGTCGCCGCACACGCTGAAGGCAGTTATCTCAAGCTGGGTGTTGGTCAGTCGCAATATGAAGGTGATGTTGCCGAATATCAATATTTCGAAAAATTCAATGATGTCAGGGCAAGTGCGTTTACTTTTGGATTGACATATAGGTTTTAGTTACGCGTCTCTCCGAGCGGTTTTATCAAGGTTTTGTAATGGGTGTTTCATGGTGAAAAATTTGCACATGACACACGTGATTACGTAATAAGAGACAAATTTTTCTGTGCCCAAATTGTTTATTTATAAAACCGTCATTTTTTTGCAACTGCCGAATCCTTTGTCGCGACGTAGTTTCGTAGAATCCGGCCCGTCCCTCAAGGACCAGCAAGACCAAGCATCGGCTGATCTTAAACTTAGAGAATAGGAAATCAATATGCATAAAAAATTTTTCGCTGCGCTGTGCGGTGCGGTTCTGGCGGTACCTTTAGCAAGTCATGCAGAAGGAAGCTACGTTAAACTGGGTGTTGGTTCTTCGGAATACAAAAATCATGTAGGTTCGGAAAATAAAACTGCAGTAGATCTCGCC
>JBIIEY010000069.1:0-8310 GCA_044237595.1 Burkholderiaceae bacterium
GTAATAGATACGTCGTGCCTGAGCGCGCATCAAAACGCGCAGCCAGCAAGCCGTCCACATCCACAATCGCATTCGCATGCGTCGACGCGGATGTACCTGCTGGCAGCACTTGCAATACCATCGTTTCCGACATCTCGATTGCAGGACTATAGCCGTCTGTGAATAGCAGCGTGATGAAGCGGTCACCTATCTGCTGTAAAAACCAATGCCGCTCGCCATTGGCATCGACAACCGGCGCATCTGCGGCCGGAGCACCGGGGCACATCCGTCCTGCAAAGCTGTCCGAGTCCGGTGTATTCAACGGTGAATTCAGATACGTTGAAGGCGTCGATAGACGGCCGCTGTTCACCAGCTTTTGTGCAAAAGCGTGATGCTTTGAAAGGGATAGCACGGCATCACGAAAGACACGACTGATAGCACTTTTCGGAGTAATGAAATCCGTTGCACGCGTGGAGTTCAGAATATTTTCATCCGCTGCATATTCGCGCTCGACACCGTACGTATCCAGCAGAGATACAGGCGCTTCACCACGCAGCACCAAGCCCAGCTTCCAACTCAGATTGTCAGCATCCTGCACACCGCTGTTGGCACCGCGCGCACCAAACGGCGATACGCCATGCGCTGCGTCACCGGCAAAGATAACGCGGCCGTGACGAAATTTTTCCATCCGCATGCAAGCGAATGTATAGACACTCACCCACTCCAGGTCGAATTCGACATCGTCTCCCAGCAGCGCACGCACACGGGGAATAACGCGCTCAGGTGTTTTTTCCAGTTCCGGATCCGCATCCCAACCCAGCTGAAAATCGATACGCCAAACATCATCGGCTTCGCGGTGCAAAAGTACTGACTGATTCGGATGAAACGGAGGATCAAACCAGAACCAGCGTTCAGCCGGAAATGGCGCTTTCATTTTCACATCCGCGATCAGAAAACGATCCTGAAAGACACGACCCTTGCTCTCCAAATTCAGCATGCCCCGTACCGGACTGCGCGCGCCATCCGCGGCGATAACATAGTCAGCACTCAGTGTGTAGCTACCCTCGGGCGTGGTGACGGTGACATTGGCCTTGTTATCGCAGTTTTCCAGGTGCGTGACTTTACTTTTCCAGCGGATATCGAGATTCGGGTACTTACTTGCACATTCGTGCAGATACCCTTCGAGGTAGTACTGCTGCAGATTGACGAAGGCAGGTCTGTGATGCCCCTCTTCCGGCAGCAGATTAAATTGATACACGGGCTCGTCTTTGAAAAACACTTTGCCCACATTCCAGGACACACCCTTGTCCACTACTCTGTCGCCACAACCCAGCCTATCCAGCACTTCAAGCGTACGTTTGGCATAACAAAGTGCACGCGATCCACCAGACAGGCAATCATCATCATCCAGCAAAACGACTTGCAAACCCTGTCGTGCAAGATCAATCGCCGTCACCAGACCGACCGGTCCTGCGCCAACCACCAGCACCGGGTAGTGCGCAGAAGGCGATTGTCCGAAATCCGACGGACGCTGGTATGAAAACCGAAGGGTCTGGTAATCCACAGGCATGCGGCTTGAGTGATTGCGGGCGTGCGGCGCGCAACTCTGGTTCGCATTGATATCAATAGCCATAGTCATCAGGATTGCAGCGCATCCCACATGGCCTTGTCTCGCTCTGCAGTCCAGATGCGCGGATGCTTGATGCCGCTGGCCTCATCAACGGCGCGTGTTACATCGAACGGCAGGCAGTGCTCATAGATGAAGACATGACCGAACTTGCTGTCCATGTGCGAGCGTACGTGCGCCATCGCCGCTTTTAAATCATGACCGGCCTGCACTGCTTCCTTCGCGCTGCGCAACAGCGTTGTGACGAAATCCTTGGTGTAATCAAGACCTTCATTCACCTTGGCCGGTGTGGTGAGTGCCGGACCACGACCGGGCACCAGTTTTTCTGCGCCCATGCTGCGCAGGATTTCGAGGGTCTCTGGCCATTCTTCAAGTTGCGCGTCACCGGTGTAAGCCGCCGCATCAAATTCCACCAGATCGCCTGAAAATAAAACCTTTTGCGATGGTATCCAGACGATGGTATCGCCCTTGGTATGCCCCATGCCTACATGCATGATTTTTACTTCGAGCTTGCCCATGAAGACGGTGAGTTCACGCTCGAACACCAACGTAGGCCAAGTCAGGCCAGGTACCGATTCCACGCCAGCGAACAAACGCGGGAAGCGATCGATTTCGGATTTCATATCCTGCTCGCCGCGCTCGACGATCAGCTCATAAGTCCCGCGCGAAGCGATCACTTGCTGCGCACCTTCTTTGAAGTAGGCTGACGCGCCCAGCACGCGCACCGCGTGATAGTGCGTGAGCGTGATGTATTTGATCGGCAGATCGGTGATTTCGCGTATGTGTTTGATCAGCGCCTGTGCCATCACTGGCGTGGCCGTTGTGTCGATCACCATCACTGCGTCATCGCCGATGATCACACCAGAGTTCGGATCACCTTCGGCGGTATAGGCATAGGCATTCTCCGACAGCTTGATGAAACTGGTTTTCTTTTCCTGCAGATCAGCCTGGGATGCAAAAGGTTTGGCGCTCATGAGGTCTCCGTGGATTCGTTCAGGCCTGATGTGGGCCCGACGAAGGGTTGTCTTGTCTGGGAATAAGAAGAAGGTTAGGATAGAATTTGTTCCTCGTCAACTAATTAGATATTAACGAATTATTTTCATTAATATAACGCCCCAACCACTTTAATTACGCCAGACATGTCCATGGAAAAAAGCCGGCGAGGCATACAGTCGATAGAAACAGGGGGTAGATTGCTCACGACTCTGGCCGAGGAAGGTGGGCCGATGAGTCTGGGCGATCTGGCGAAGAAAGCGGGCATGCCCGCGGCAAAGGCGCATCCGTATCTGGTGAGCTTCGCCAGCTTTGGCCTGATTGAACAAAACCCGCTGACGGGCCGCTATGAGTTGGGGCCATTTGCGCTGCAGATGGGTCTGATCAGCCTGCAGCGACTGGATCCGGTGCGTATCGCCATTCCTATGGTGACCGCCTTGACGGCGGACATCGACCAGACCGTCGGTCTCTCGGTGCTAGGTAATCAGGGCCCGACCATCATCTACATCAGCGAATCGAGCTATCCCATCCATGTGAACATGCGAACCGGTACGGTGATGTCGATACAGTCGACCGCGACAGGCCGGGTATTCGCTGCCTACCTGCCAGCGAAGCAGGTGGAGCGAATGATTGAACAGGAAAATCGCAACGGTGTGGCCGCGGGCTTTGGCGCGCAAGGCATGAAACGCGCCGCAATGGAAACCCTGCTGGCCGATGTGCGCAAGCGCGGTATGGCGCGCGTGATGGGTGAGCCCATCCCTGGCATTAATGCCATTTGCGCACCCGTATTCGAGCACACAGGCGCAATTCGGTTGGGGATTACCGCCATAGGGCCGGCGGGCAGCTTTGATGCGGGCTGGCAGGGTGAGATAGCGCGCAAGGTACTCGCTTGCGCGCAAGAGGTTTCCAGACGGCTCGGATACGAGGCCTGAGTACCCGCACGAGCAGCGTCAACGCTCATTGGCCGAATCCGGTAAGATTTCCACAAATTTTTCGCCGGAGACCCGCCTCAATGAAATCCCGTTTGTTCAGTCTTATCTTCGCAGCTTTCGCCTTGCCAGCCAGCGCCACCGAGTGGCAGCTGATCTCGGAAACCAATGAACCCGGCAAAGTCATCAGTTGGTATGTAGATATGGGCAGCATCGTTCATGAAGATGACTACATGCGCGCGTTTCTCCGCACCAGCTGGTCTACCCCGCAATATGCGCCGGATAACACGGTATATCAGTCATCCACCTACATTAATTATTTCGACTGCGATACACGGAGCATCGCGTTTACTGCCAACGTCTACTATCTCTCCGAAGATCCCGTTGGTAAACCTGTGCATGAAGAGCCCGCTGTAGCACTGGAAAAGCTGCGCTTCCAGCAAGTCAAACCAGGCTCTGCAGGTGATGCGCGCGTTGAGTTTGTCTGTAAATTCCGATCAAAGAATTTCATGACTCAACGAAGCATCGCCGATGATCAGGGCTGATTGCGCACCAATATCGGGCCAGACAGGCCGACGGCTTGCGTGAGAACGTAAGCAGACAAAGCGCCCTCAACGCAGGCAATTCACTTAGAAGTACACACCAAAAAAAACCGCAGCCTTGGCTGCGGTTTTTCGAAAGACACTGAATACTCAGACGCGACGCTTGTACTCACCCGTCCGGGTATCGATTTCAATCTTGTCGCCTTGTCCGACAAACAAAGGCACTGAAACTTCAAAGCCGGTGGCAGTCTTCGCAGGCTTGAGTACCTTACCCGAGGTGTCGCCCTTGACTGCAGGTTCGGTGTAAGTGACCTCGCGAACTACCGTGGTCGGCAGCTCAACGGAAATAGCTTTTTCATTATAGAAAACGACTTCGCATGCCATGCCGTCTTCCAGATAGTGAATTGCATCGCCAAGATTTTCGGCTTCGACTTCGTACTGATTGTAATCGGCATCCATGAACACATACAGCGGATCGGCAAAATACGAATAGGTCGCTTCCTTGCGATCAAGGACTACCATCTCGAACTTATCGTCGGAGCGATACACAGCTTCCTGACCAGCATCGGTCAGCAGATTTTTCATTTTCATCTTGACCACAGAAGCATTGCGGCCAGACTTGGAAAATTCGGTTTTGACAACCACCATGGGCTCGCCCGAGACCATGACAACATTGCCGATACGGATTTCTTGTGCGGTTTTCATAATAATCAGGCGTAAAAGTTCGGAATACAGAGCGCGCTGGCAGGGAACTGTGGTTGTTTGAAGCCGAGCGCAGAGACAAAAGCCGGCGGATTTTACCTGATTTTGCGGGCGAACCCGAGTAAACGGGATGCGAGATCGGACTGATTGCTCAGTTGCCCGGCCCAGGCACTCGCATGAATCGACCAGCCGGGTAATGCTTTGACAAGTGCCTGCCAGTTGTGAGGCGCATCCGTTTCGCGATTCCAGCGTTGCCAGCCAGCGTCGACCAGCGCTGCCAGGCCGTCGTCAAAATTTTGAAAGTAGCGACTGAGGAAAGCCTCTCGCTTGACATGATGGGCACCTTCCGCCTGCTCGTAGAGCTGCCAGATAAAAGGCTGGCCAGCCCATTGCGCACGGACGGCACTATCCTCTCCCCGCACAAAATTCAGATCACAACTCCACAACAAACGGTCGTAATCGTCCGGCTCAAGAAAAGGTAAGGCTTGCAAACGGACTGCGCCCGCTTGCACGGCTTCGCACTCCTCGGGCAGACCACCCGGAAAAACACACAACACCGGCGGTCCCGCGTGCAGGGTGCTTAGTAACTCACTAAGGGGCGCTGATGGGTAGCAGAAAATAGAGATCAGCATCTCCGCTGGCTCAAGCGCGATACCCAGTCGCGCAAGAAAAGCATCGCGGGACGCGGCATTGAAAGCGTTTCGTTCTGCGAGCAATTGCTGCTCTCTGATCAAACCACCAGAATGAAGGTCAAAACCGGGGAAGAAAAAATAGCGCGTGAGTGGCAAACTTGGATGGGGTGATGGCAAACCGTGGTGTTCGTCTACCCAGGCTTCAGCAGACAGGTATTCGAGATTGATCCAGACCGGCGGACTGCTCATTGCTGCCATCGCCGTCAATTGCGCTGCCGGCATCCTGCATCCGAACGCTTCGACAACCAGATCGGCCGGTTGGTGCGGCGCTGTATCCGCATCCCATGCGCATACGGTGAATCCATCCAGGCCTTGCGTTGGCAAATCAGTCCGAAGCTCAGGACGCAGGGCCGCAAGCCGTTCCAGATCATCAATCCATAAAGTCACTAAGAGTCCATGTTGTGCGAATGAACGCGCCAGACGCCAGCAGACACCCGCGTCACCGTAATTGTCGATCACCTGACAATAAATATCGACCGCATTGATTTCTCGCATAACACCTGGCATATAGATAACGATATCCGCTGACGGTCGCGCGACGCCGCCGTCAGTCCCACTCCAGCTTCGGATACAGCATGGTCGCATTACGCCGGTTGGCGGAATCAAACAGCTTCCACTGACTGCGCTCCGAACTAGCCGCTGTCTCTATCGCCGCCTGCATGGATTTTCCCTCTGCGATACTTTGCTTCAAATCTTTCAGCAAGGTCTGCAGATACTGCCGCTGCTTTGCCAGAGCAGCGTTCTTGTCAGTCACGACAGGACCGTGACCAGGAATGACCCGAGCTGCCGGCGTGGCGGACAATGCATCAATCACATTCAGCCAGCCTGGCACATCACCATCAATCGATGGCGTGCGATCCACGAACAGCAAATCACCCAGCCACCAACTGCGGGTGCGCTCATCCATCACACTCAGATCATGATCGGTATGCGCGATCGGCCATGCCTTGAGCAGCAAACGCCGATTGCCTAGATCAATCACGCGCTCCGCAGCAACGGTGTGCGTTGACACGACGATGCGACTGCCTGTCGCCGCATCACCCAACATGGTTTTGAGATTGCTTTCGTAAGCCTCTGCGCGCGAACGCATAGCGCGCGGCAACTGTACATGGCCAATGAATTCCGCGTTATCCTGTTCAAACGCTGCATTACCAAAAATGTGGTCGGAATGTACGTGCGTATTGATCACATAACGGATGGGCTTGTGCGTGCGCACCAGTATGGCTTCGCGCAGTGCCATCCCTACCAGGTAACTGCCGCCACTATCGACAACAGCCACTGCTTCGTCACCGATGATGAAGCCGATATTGGCGATATCCCCATGATAGTGGTCGCCGAATTCTTCATGCACGCCCTGATGTACAAACACACCGGGGGCGATTTCTTCCACAGGCAACGGCGATGATCCAGCCCAGCTGCAATGGAAAGAACAACACAGAAAAATCAGCAGCACCCGGAAGCGCATCACTCAGGATTCCGCAACAATTTGTCGCAATGCCTGTTCGAATGCTTCCGGCGGCTGACCGCCCTGCACCAGATAACGATCATTGATGATCACTGCCGGTACGGAATTGATGCCCTGAGACAGATAGAACTGCTGCTGTTGGCGCACTTCATCACGCCACTTATCAGAATTGAGTATCTCGGTCGCATGCGCCACATTCAGTCCTGATTGTTCAACAGCCGACAGTAGTACCTCATGACTCGAAGGATCGGCACCCTCCGAAAAATACGCGGACAACAAGCGCCATTTCAATCGACGCTGCGCATCCGCATCTACCTCCTCAGCAGCCCAGTGCAGCAGCCTGTGTGCATCGAAGGTGTTGTAGGTGCGCTTGCGGCCTTCCATGTTGAAGCTGAAGCCCACCGCCGCACCTCGCTCGCGAATATGCTCATGGTTCTGTGTTACCTGCTCTTCGGTGATCTGATATTTGCGCATCAGATGTTCAAGGATATCCTCGCCTTCGGGCGGCATATTCGGATTGAGCTCGAACGGCTGAAAATTCAGCGAAACGCTGACTTCATCACCGACACGTTCAATGGCCTGCTCCAGTGAAGCCAGCCCCACCGCACACCATGGGCAGGCAATATCGGAGACGAAATCAATTTTTATGGGTGTCATGGATTGCAAATAGGGTGAAGTGAGGCAGCGCCACTGCCGGCACCAAAGATGCTAACACGGGGTGAAGACCCTATACTTCGGTGCTTGGACCCGATGCAAATTGAAAACAACCCATGCTACGCGCGACTTTGATACTGATGCTGTCTGTGAGCTGGTCCGTGCTGGCACTCGCCGCCGATCCGACACCTGCGCAAGCAGACTTTGAACCCAAACTCTTGCGACCACCGGAAGCACACGCGGCTCCTGACACCACGCCCATGCGCGGCCCGGAGGATTTTGCCCTGCCAGCCTCGGATCCGGCGCCCCGAACAGGCAAGGACACGGATGCGCAAGAACGAGCAGCCAGACCCCAACCCCCGAGCAATGCGCCGGTTCTGGAAGGCTTCTGAGGCGATATCGCGACCTCGCGGTCCATGGGGTCCATCTCAACAGTTGCCGGCAAGCGGCACGGCTGTTAGTCTGCGGCATACCCACGGGCAGGATTGTTTTCATAAATGAAATCTTCGTCACATCGCAAGGCTATGCAGAGCATAGGTTCAGTGCTTGGTAACGCCACGCGCCTTGAAGGTACGCTTCATGTCGACGAGAGCGTACGCATCGATGGCAAACTTGAGGGAAATCTGGAGCAGCCTGATGGCAAGGCGCGTTGGATCCTGATCGGACCAACCGGTGAAGTGCATGGCGACATTCGTGCGCAAAATATTTCGATCGCCGGCAAGGTGAT
>JBIIEY010000071.1:0-8304 GCA_044237595.1 Burkholderiaceae bacterium
GGTAGTCATCGACATGGGCGGTATCGGGCAGAGGTTTGAACAGTCCACGGGCACGCTCAAGCAGGGCCTTGTCGGTGTTCTCGGCGACCGATAGTCCCACCAGTGCAGTGGCGGCGATGGCGATTGCGGCCAGTGCGCCGCGTTTCAGAAAAGAGGTTGTCATGGGCTTACTCCCGGGTGGTTTTTTGTAGATTTGTTAATTATTTCCCAATCACAATTCTGCGGTATTTCCGGTAATCCTTACAAGTCCGCCGAAACCGTCTTTGGCAGGTTGGCACCGCCCGGCGATCAGAAAAAGTGGCGCATCCCAATTTCCATCGTCGACTTCACGCCTAAGCGATTGTCGGTGCCCGACATGCCTGTGCCTGGCCGAATATAAAAACCAGTTTTAGGGGTGAAAAAACGGCCGACCTCGGCTTTGATGTTGGAGCTGTAACTATTCGAGCGTTCGTGATCGAACCAGAAACTGACTTCGACAAAGCTGTAAACCTTTGACGGCCAGCGCGTGAGTAATGACGTACGAAGGTTGCTGTAATGCACAGCCTCCCGGCTGGTTTCGCCGCTGTACGACCGACCGTATTGTATGTATGGGAAAAATACGGACTTTGCAGCGGGAATATCGATCGACCAAAAGGCAAAGGGTGCCAGTACATTTTTTCCATTGCCCAGATTGGCCTCGCTCGCTGTATTCAGGGTGAGTTCGGATCCAGTGACCATCGCATAGCCTTCGCCGCGCACAGCCCTCCAGGCGAGGCGCGTCAGCAGGTTGCCTACACCCTGATCCGACGCAGCGCCAGCACCTGGATTGTAGCTCGCGACGGGTAGCTCAACCCGCAAAGCAAGCGCGTTGCTGAATGCATATTCACCCCGTGGTGTTACGGTGTAGCTTGATGCGGTTCCGTAGTCGATGTATTCGCTGCGCAGGTCAAAGCGGTGTTTGAAATCGGTTGGATCGATGCGTTTGGCGACATCCATGTTGGCGTCGGCCGGCCGGGCTTCCGCGGGTGGCTCTTTGATTACCGATTCCTCGGCACGCGAACCAGGCGTGAGCACAAGAGCGAGAACCAGAGCACAAAAATGATGAAAGGGCCTGATGCGGCCCAATGAGAAAACGCGGTGATGGGTCATTTTAATTTTTTATTGGTGGGCGTTCGAACCAAGTTAACCGTTACCTTTGACAGGGTTGCAGTCCCTTTGCAGTCTGGTTCGATCAAGCTTTTCGAGGCGCCCTAGACTGTTTTATTACTAATATAGCACGCAGGAGTGCGATATTCGATATTTTGACCGATTAAAGCGCCGCTGCCGTAAAATTCGGGTTACCGATAACTTCTGGGGCAATCGCTGACCTATCCGGACAGTTTGATTTTCCTCCCGCATCATGTATTGCCTATCCATGGCTTATGTCGTTCCCCGTCTGCTTTGGCTGATTCTGCTTTTGTGCTCATCGCAGTTACAGGCAGCGCCGGTGGCGTGGAAGGATGATCTTCAGCCAATTCCCTCGGCGTCCTGGAATCGCGACCACGCGGCGCATTTGCTCGAGCGCGCTGGCTTTGGCGCCACGCCGTCCGAAGTAAATCGTCTTGCCAAGATGACGGCAGAGCAGGCCGTGCGATCTCTGGTGCGCTACCAGAACATCAAGCAGACTTTGCCTGCGTTCGAGCCCTCTGACATTTTTGATGCCGGCCTCGATCCCTTTGCCGTGTCGCGTCCTGCTGCCACAGATCTTGCGCGAGACACAGGCGAGGCCTTGGGCGTAAAGGTCAAACCCGCAGGCAACCGTCGCATGCAGCAAGTGGCCGACCGTTTCCTTTACTGGCTGCGTGCCAGCAAGCTGGAGACGCAGCGCGTTGCCTATTGGTGGGCCAATCGCATGCTGCTCACACAGCGACCGCTGGAAGAAAAAATGACGCTCTTCTGGCATGGCCATTTCGCGACCAGTGAAGAAAAGGTCCGCGATTTCAGAAAAATGCATCTGCAAAATGAGCTGTTTCGGGCTCAAGCCACCGGCAATTTCCGCAGCTTGCTGATTGCAGTGGCCAAAGACCCGGCCATGCTGGCCTATCTCGATGCTGGCGTGAACGTCAAAGGCGCACCAAATGAAAACTTTGCGCGCGAGATCATGGAGCTATTCACCATGGGCGTCGGCAATTATTCGGAATTGGATATTCGCGAAGCAGCACGCGCTTTCACCGGCTGGAATTATCAGGGCGTGAAGTTTGTGATCAATCCGGCGCTGCATGACAATGATCCGAAAACCGTGTTGGGGCGCACGGGCAATTTCGACGGTGAGCAGGTGATTGACATTATTTTGTCGCAGCCTGTGACCTCGGAATTCGTTGCAGGAAAAATTTATCAGTATTTTGTGCGTGAAGAGCTCTCACCTGCATTGCGTGTCCGACTCGGACGCCTTTTGCGTGATTCAAATTACGAGATTGCGCCGTTTCTGGAAACCGTATTCCTGTCGCGGGATTTTTACAGCGATGCTTCGGTTGCGACACGCATCAAGCCACCAGTCGAACTGGTCGTTTCCACTTACCGAAAAATGGGAATGAAAGAAGTACCAGGCATACCTGACTTTAATGAGCTCACCGACGCGATGGGTCAGAAGCTGCTGTATCCCCCCAATGTTGCTGGCTGGGCGCAGGGACGCAGCTGGATCACGCCGGGGCTGTTGCTCTTGCGGGGTAATTTTGTGTACGACACCGTCTTCCCGCCGATTGATTTCGTTGCTAACGATCGCGTGCCCAACGAGCGCTATCAGATTCTGAGCGTGGCAGAAAAACTGGCACTGGGATCGGATGTCACCACGGCGACCAAGCCGGATGGCAAAGATCTGACTTCCATGTCCATGCAGGCCGATCGTGATGAGGATTTCAATACAAGGCTGGCCAGCTACCACGCCTGGCGTAAAGCGATCGAGAAAGTCAAACCCATACCCCGCACCACAGCGCAGCTGGATCTCTCGGCGATGGTGCGCGCCGCTGGCTGCAAGACTGCTCGCGAAGCGGTAGATCATTTGCTGCTGCGTTTTGTGTCCGTGCCAGTGAACTCCGCAACGCGCGATGGCATGGTGGCGATGCTCGAAGCTGATCTCGGCACAGCAGATCTCAAGCTGGCAGACACGTACATGGAAGATGCCTTGCGCAATGCGCTGCACGTGATTTTGTCCTTGCCCTCATACCAACTAGGATGATTATGGAACATTCACATTCAGGTATGACGCGACGTGATTTGCTCAAGGCACTGGCAGGGGCAGGACTTGTGTCTGCGCTGCCGGTGGGTGTCGCGCAGGCCGCTTCACCGTCGTCAAAACGCATTCTGGTGGTGGTGGAACTCTCCGGCGCCAATGATGGACTGAACACGCTGGTGCCTTACGCCGATGATGCGTATTACCGTTTGCGACCAAAAATTGGGATTCGCGAATCCAAGCTGCGCAGGATCGATGACCACTATGGTTTCAATGCCAGCATGTCGGGTTTCGAGAAGCTCTACAAGGATGGCCGTATGGCTATTGTGCATGGCTGTGGTTATGCTCAGCCATCGTATTCCCATTTCACGTCCATGGCGTACTGGCATACGGCTGTGCCGAATGGCGGTGAGCCCTATGGCTGGCTGGGCCGAGTGGCCGATGCAATCGATCCCGAGCTCACGCCGAACTTTTTAGTCAATATCGATGAACGTCAGTCGCTGGCCGTACGTGCCGCCCGTCACGTGCCGGTGGTCTTCGATGATCCTGAACGTTTCATGCGCAAAGGCTTGCATCAAAGCCGCGCAGTACTGGATAGCGGGAGCGATGCACAATCTGACAATCCATCGCAGCGTTTTTTGGATGAAGTCGCTCAGAGCGCAAAACAGGCATCGCAACGTGTGCGAGCCGCTTGGGATAGCTACAAGACGCCGGTCGATTACGGCATTATCTCGCTGGATTTGCCCAAGGTTGCCTCAATGATTGCTGCCGATTTGCCAACGCAGCTGTATCACGTTGGGTACCGGCACAATGCCTTTGACACGCACGTGCAACAGGTTGACCAGCACCAGCGCTTGCTGAGTTATGTCTCGGATGCGATTGCAGGATTTATCAGAGATATGGATCGTATCGGCCGCGCAGACGATGTGACGGTGCTCGTGTTTTCGGAATTCGGCCGTCGCGTGGCGGAGAACACGAGTTTGGGCACTGATCACGGCACGGCAAATCATATGTATGTGATTGGCAAACCGGTGCGAGGTGGCCATTATGGAAAAGCGCCGCTGCTCACCGACCTCGACGAGAACGGCAACATGAAGTACACCACCGATTTCCGACAAGTCTATGCCACGCTGATCGAAGGCTGGCTCGGATACGCCGATAGCAAATCACTGCTATCCGGACAGTTCAACACCTTTCCGCTTTTTACCTAGAGAACACCATGGCCGCGCATTTCGATCTTCCCGACATTCGTCTTTTCGTCAACATCGCAGAGGCCAACAGCCTGACGCGTGGTGCAGAGCGCTCGCATATGTCATTGCCCGCTGCTTCGATACGCATCAAGAATCTGGAGGAGGGACTGGGCGTGAAACTGCTGTACCGCACCAGTCAGGGCGTTACGCTAACGCCACCCGGTCAGGCCTTCATGCATCACGCGCGACTGGTATTGCAGCAGCTGACAGATTTGCGTGGTGATCTGGCTGAGTATGTGAATGGTTCGCGCGGTCATGTTCGCATGTTGGCCAATACCACCTCAATGGCAGAATTTTTGCCAGCCTTGCTCCCCAAATTTCTTGCCACGCATCCGGATGTGAATATCGATCTCAAGGAACGGCTTTCCAATGACATCGTGCGTGCTGTGTCGGAAGGCAAGGTCGAGATCGGTATTGTTGCGGGCAATGTCCGCACCGAAGGGCTGGAAGCGATTCCCTTTCGCGAAGACCGCTTGGTGTTAGTCACTGCTGAGTCGCATCAGCTGGCCGGGCGTGGGCGTATTGAATTCAGCGAGGCACTGGCGCATGATTTTGTCGGTATGCTGGAAGCTAGCGCGATTCACAGTTTCCTGGCTCAGGCAGCGAATGATCTGAATCAGCAAATCAAAATCCGTATTCAGGTCGGCAACTTTGAAGCGGCTTGCCGGATGATTGAATCCAATGTCGGTATCGGCGTGGTGCCGTTCTCGGCCGCCAGCCGGCATGCGCGCAGCATGCGAATCAAGACCGTTGAATTGTCCGATGAATGGGCAGTCCGCAAGCTGCAGGTGTGTGTACGCAGCATGCAATCGTTGCCTGCATTTGCGCGCGAGCTGGTTGAGTTGCTGGTCGCTGAAGAACACGAACTCGCCTGAGACAGGCCCGGATCCAGCGTCTTTTCGCATCAGTTTTAAGTCGCGCTTTATGGGAAATCATCGTAGCTTGTCCACGAGAAAACTTGAAAAATCAATGGGTTGGCACTTTTTTCTCAACCACAATGGTGGGTGGCGTGATGCAATCGCGGCTTCCTTAAGTCGCCTCTAAGCGGCGCTTCCAAATTTCTGAATTGTTGGGCCTTGTCGGATAGGTCAGACTGCGAGAGCTGAGAGTATCTAAATGATGGATACTCTGTGCCCTCGAGTAAGCCATCCCAAGGAAAACCCATGTCCCACGCCAGCGACGCTCATCAGGATATTCGTGATGCCATTCGCGCATTGTGCGAGCAATTCCCTGCCGAGTATTTTCGCCAGATCGATGAAGAGCGTGGTTATCCGGAAGCCTTTGTTGACGCACTCACGCAGGCCGGCTGGCTGGCGGCGCTGATTCCTCAGCAATATGGCGGATCGGGTCTGGGCATGGTCGAGGCCTCGGTGATCATGGAGGAAATCAATCGTGCCGGCGGCAATTCAGGTGCTTGCCACGGGCAGATGTACAACATGGGCACCTTGCTGCGCCATGGATCAACGGCACAAAAAGATTTTTATCTCCCAAAAATCGCCAAAGGCGAGCTGCGACTGCAGTCGATGGGCGTTACTGAACCCACGACGGGTACCGACACCACCAAAATCAAAACCACCGCAGTCCGCAAGGGCGATCGCTACGTGGTCAACGGTCAGAAGGTCTGGATCTCGCGCATACAGCATTCCGATCTCATGATCCTGCTGGCGCGTACAACGCCGCTGGCCGAGGTCACAAAAAAATCCGAAGGCATGTCCATTTTCATTGTCGATTTGCGCGATGCGATCGGTCATGGCATGACGGTACGACCCATCCGCAACATGGTCAATCACGAGACCAATGAGCTCTTTTTTGAAAACCTTGAAATACCGGTAGAAAATCTGATCGGTGAAGAAGGCAAGGGCTTCAAATACATTCTCGATGGTCTCAATGCCGAGCGCGCACTGATCGCTGCCGAGTGCATTGGTGACGGATTCTGGTTCATCGACAAGGTCACCAAATATGCTAATGAACGAATCGTCTTTGGTCGACCCATCTCACAAAATCAGGGTGTGCAATTTCCCATCGCAAAAGCCTATGTCAATCTCGAGGCAGCGAGCCTGATGCGCTACAAGGCTTGCGAGCTGTTTGATGCGGGCAAGCCCTGTGGCGCCGAGGCGAATATGGCCAAGATGCTAGCGGCTGATGCCTCTTGGGAAGCGGCGAATGCCTGTTTGCAGTTTCATGGTGGATTCGGCTTTGCTTCCGAATACGATGTGGAGCGCAAATTCCGCGAGACGCGTCTTTATCAGGTCGCGCCTATTTCGACCAATCTGATTTTGTCGTATGTCGCCGAGCATGTACTCGGCATGCCGCGCTCCTTCTGAGAGGCTGTGATGAAATCTACCATTGCCCCGAGTCAGCATCTGGCCGAGTTTGCCGCGAATCTGAAGTTCAGCGACATTCCCGACGACGTGGTGCGTCGTACGGAAGATTTGCTGCTGGACTGGTTTGGCTCTGCGCTTGCAGGCAAGGTGGGACGGCCAGTGCAGGTCATTGAAGCGATTGCCAGCGAGATGGGGCCACAGGAAGGTCGTGCCGAGATATTGATCTCGCGTCGTATGACCTCGCCTTTGTTTGCTGCGCTGGTTAACGGCGCCTCGTCGCATTATGCAGAGCAGGATGATGTGCATAACGGCTCCGTGTTTCATCCGGCGGCCGTTGTTTTCCCTGCAGCGCTGGCGATTGCGCAGGATCGTGGATGTAGTGGTCAGGATCTGATCACGGCATCGGTGGCGGGCTACGAAGCCGGTATACGCATAGGCGAATTTCTGGGACGTTCGCATTACCGGATTTTTCATACGACGGGTACCGCAGGTACGGTCGCCGCTGCAGTGGCAGCAGCGCGACTGATGGGACTAAATGCGCAGCAGATGCAGCACGCCATAGGCTCGGCGGGAACACAGGCCGCAGGTTTGTGGGAATTTTTGCGCGATGCGGCGGATTCAAAACAACTACATACAGGCAAAGCAGCCGCCGATGGGTTGCTTGCTGCGCTGCTGGCAGAAAAAGGATTTACAGGTGCAAAGCAGGTACTCGAAGGTCCGCAAGGTATGGGGGCTGGCATGTCTCGCGATGCCGATCCGACGCGTCTGACAGACAGGCTGGGACAGCGCTGGGCAACGATCGAAACTTCATTCAAGTTTCATGCTTCCTGCCGCCACACGCATCCTGCTGCGGATGCATTGCAACAGGCGATGCGTGAACACAAGCTTAAAGCATCGGATATCACCGAAGTGATTACGCATGTGCATCAGGGTGCGATTGATGTACTGGGTCGAGTGATTACACCGGAAACCGTGCATCAGGCGAAATTCTCCATGGGCACGGTGCTGGGCATTATTGCCTTGCATGACAAAGCCGGTGTGTCGGAATTCGAGCGACTGTATCTGGATCCTGATGTCACAGATTTTCGTGTACGCGTGAAAATGGTGCTGGATGAAGAAGTTGATGGCGCCTACCCCGAGCGTTGGATAGGCAAGGTCACCGTGCACACGCGTGATGGCCGCGTGCTGCACGGCAGGGTGGATGAGCCCAAGGGCGATCCTGGCAACACGCTATCGCGACCTGAACTGGAACAAAAGGCACTCGCTCTTGCTGAGTTTGGTGGTGCAGCCACGGAGGCGGAAATGCGCGCGGTGTTTGCGACACTTTGGAATGTGACCAAGCTACCCGTAGTGAGTCGCGTGCTGTAAGAACATCAGCGCCCGGTACTGATGCTGGGTCAGCTCATCATCAAACGTTCGATAAACAAGCCCAGACCCACCAGCATCACAATCGCGGATACAACCTGGATCATGCGCTGAGCATAGGCTTGTTTATTTAGCCAGAGCAGTGCGGGCAAGGTGATCAGCATCGCGACTAACTGAC